>NZ_JBHVWF010000097.1:0-31716 GCF_042882365.1 Streptomyces sp. NPDC058221
GAAGAAGGACGTCAGCGCGGCCGTGTGCCCGGTGCTCACGGCCGCGCCGAACAGTGCGTACACGCCGGTCCAGACCGTGTTCGCCATGAAGACCGCACCGACGGCGATGGCCACGAGCACCGCGTTGTATCCGTAGATGCCGTTCGCGATCAGCTCGGTCGGTGCGCCCAGCACCCACGCGGCGACGATGCCGATCACGCTGCCGGCCGCCGCGTAGAGCACGACGCGCAGGCCGGCCAGGGCGAGGCCGACGAGCATGATCAGGCCGACGTACCAGCTCTCGATCAGGAAGACCTGCGAGATGTTGTTGAAGAACGCGTGCCACACGGCCTGCCACGTCCATGCGGTCTCGCCGGTGGTGGTGCTGGCCACGGAGGCCGGGGCGCCGTGCCAGACCCGGGCGAACGAGGGCGCGCCCACCACCATCACTCCGGAGACCAGACAGAAGGGCGCGGTCAGCGGCGTGAGTCCGTAGGGAGTGAGGAACGTACTCAGAGCGGCCATCAGGAGGGTGCACATGACGGCGCCGAAGACGGTCAGCACATAAGTGGACAGATGGTTACCCAGCGAGGAGACGAGGGCGATGCCCGTGAGGCAGCCCGCGTATCCCTGGAGGCCGAGCGCGATGCCCGTCCGGTCGACCGCCAGGGCGTAGGCGGTGGCGGTGGCGATCAGGGTGCCGAGTGTGGCGAAGAGGCCGTTCTCCCAGCCCGATACCCACAACGCGACGAGGATCGCCACGCCGGTGAGCAGTGCCGGCTGCAGGTCGACCTGCCCGATGCCCCGCAGGGAGGCAAGGATGTACGCGTACGGCTGGCGGCTCTCCAGCCGCCGGACGATTTCCGGCTCGGCGAGTGGCAAGGCTGACTCCAGCGGCTCGACAGCGAGACACCCCCCACGAACCAGCGAGCCGGGAGGGGCATACCTACACACGCCATCAAGACACAGAGTGATGCGATTATCGCGCTGAGTGAGAATTGGCTAGGCCGGCCGGGTACGTACTCCGGCCCGCCAGCGCGCTCGGCCCCGGCCACACCGGCCGGATCCGTAGATTCACGGAATGTCCAAGATGCTGCTGCACCGCCACAGCCACCCCGACCACCATCCGGGGGTGCAGCTGTCGGTCGTGGGCGCCGTCGCGATCGGCGGCGCCGCCGGAGCCGTCGCCCGGTACGGCGCCGAACGCCTCTGGCCGACCGGCCCTTCAGCCTTCCCCTGGACGATTCTGCTGGTCAACACGGTGGGCTGCTTCCTCATGGGTGCCCTGATGGTCACCATGAAGCTGCGCTTCCCCGGCGCTCCCCGACTCATCAGCCCGCTGCTCGGCACCGGCGTACTCGGCGGGTTCACCTCGTTCTCGCACTACACGGACAACGTCCGGCAGCTCTTCGAGAACCATCAGCCGGGATACGCGGTCGGCTGCCTGGTGCTGACGGTGGCGGCCGCGCTGGCCGCCGTGACCGCGGGCGCCTTTGCCACCCACTTCGCCTTCGGGCGTTCCTACGCCCCGGGGAATGACGCGTCATGACCGACTGGCTGCTCGTCATCGCCGGCGGACTGGTCGGCGCACCGCTGCGCTACTACCTCGGGGTCGACGCGAAGTTCCGCCTGCACAGCGCCTTCCCGTGGGGAACCTTCGCCGCCAACGCCGGCGCGGCCCTGTTCCTCGGCTTCGTGGCCGAGGCGGCGGCCGGCGGCGATCTGGGCGCACGGCTCAATCTGCTGCTCGCCACCGGGTTCTGCGGGGCCCTGTCGACGTGGTCGACGTTCAGTTACGAACTGCTGACCTTGACCTCGGCCCGTCGTCTGACGCTGGCTGCGGGCTATCTGCTGCTCACCGTGGGCGCGGGCGTCGGCCTGTCGTTCGCCGGGGCCGCCGTGGCCCGCGCGGCGTTCTGAGCGGCACCCGCCACACGGCCGAGCTCCGGCCCGCGCCCCTGTTCGGGGTGCGGGCCGGAGCTCGGTGGTGAAGCACTCAGTCGATGCCGGGCAGGATGTGCGGCTCGGCGAGGTCGTCCTCGTAGCCGGCCAGCCGGATCGGTGCCGACCTGGCCCAGACCTCGATGTTCCGGAGCTTCTCGGGCCTGCGGGCCCGCTCTCCGTGCCGTTCGGCCGGTCGGTTCTCGTGCTTCGTCAGTTCCGGTGTCGTCACCGCGCACTCCTTTGTGTCGCGTTACCCCGGGCGTCGCCGACGTTCCGGCTTCGATACCGGCAGTCGACCGCCCGCATGAGGGGCAGGGGCAGGATCAGCTTCGGTCGCGGTGGCGCCGGGTACGGGGCGGGACGGCGGCCTGGTTGACAGGCCTGCCCCAGGACGGCCGAGGAACCTTCGTGGATCCCTTGGTGGCGTCCGTTCCCCTCAGAGTAACCAAATGAGCGCATACATGCTCGATGGAACGTGTGCTCTGGGTCACTTTCAGCCACTGGGCACAGAAAAGACCCGGCCCGGGAGGGTTCCCTGGCCGGGCCTTCGACAGCGTTCTACGGGTGCTGCGGGTACCGCTACCAGTTCGCGGGGGCGTAGTCCTTGAGGAAGCAGCCGTGCATCGGCTCGCCGGCTTCGCCGCGGACGATCGGGTCGTAGACGCGGGCGGCCCCGTCCACCAGGTCGAGCGGGGCGTGGAAGCCCTCCTCGGCCAGCCGGATCTTGTCGGGGTGCGGCCGCTCGTCGGTGATCCAGCCGGTGTCGACGGCGGTCATCAGGATGCCGTCCTTCTCGAACATCTCCTGGGCGCTGGTGCGGGTGAGCATGTTCAGCGCGGCCTTGGCCATGTTGGTGTGCGGGTGCCCCGCGCCCTTGTAGCCACGGCCGAACACGCCCTCCATCGCGGAGACGTTGACCACGTAGGAGTGCTTGGCGGCGGTCGCGGCCATCGCCGGGCGGAGCCGGCTGATCAGAATGAACGGCGCGGTCGAGTTGCAGAGCTGGACCTCGAGCAGTTCGATCGGCTCGACCTCGTCGACTGTCTGGATCCAGCTGTTGCTGTGGTGCAGATCCGGGACGAGCCCACCCGCGTCGATCGCGGTGCCGGCGGCGATGCGTTCGAGCGAGGCGGAGCCGGTGACCAGGGCGAGTTCCGTGACGTCCTGCGCGCTCAGCCCCTCCGTGCGGGCGGCCGGAAGCGCGGCGACGCGGTCGACGGCGCCGCTGCCGAAGGTCCCGATCACCTCGGAGGCCGGAAGTTCGCCCGCGGGCAGCGGAGCCGACTCGGCTCCGAGCAGCTCGCTGTACGCCTGCTGCGAACGGCGCACCGTCTGCGCGGCGTTGTTGATCAGGATGTCCAGCGGCCCCTCGGCGGCGACCGAGTCGGCGAGCGCGACGACCTGGGCGGGGTCACGCAGGTCGATGCCGACGATCTTCAGCCGGTGGATCCATTCGTCGCTGTCCGGCATCGCCTTGAAGCGGCGGATCGCGTCGTTGGGGAAGCGGGTGGTGATGGTGGTGTGGGCGCCGTCGCGCAGCAGCCGCAGCGCGATGTACATACCGATCTTGGCGCGGCCGCCGGTGAGGAGCGCCCGGCGCCCGGTCAGATCGGTGCGGGCGTCGCGACGGGAGCGGTTCTCCCGGGCGCACGCCTGGCAGAGCTGGTGGTAGAACGCGTCGACCTCGACGTACCGCGTCTTGCAGATGTAGCAGGAGCGGGGGCGCTGGAGGACCCCCGCGATCTCGGCGGAGGCGGAGGAGGACGGCAGGACGCCCTGCGTCTCGTCGTCGATCCGCTCGGCCGAACCGGTCGCGGTGGCCTCGGTGACGGCCTTGTCGTGCGCCGTCTTGGCGGCTCGGCGCTCCTGGCGGCGGCGCTGCTTCACGGTCCGGTAGACACCGGCGGTGGCGCGGCGCACCGCGATGGCGTCCGGGTGGTCGACGTCGATGGTGTCGAGCTCGTCGAGCACGCTCAGGCAGACGGCCAGCCGCTGCGGGTCGATACCGGGACCGAACTCCTCGATACCGGGCGCGAGCTCCGGGCTGTCCTCTGTCACCGTCATTGCCGTTCCTCTGTCACTTGTGCCGCCGGACTGTCTCGGCGGACCGTGGCGCGCCGCCGTGCCGGGCTCACGAGGACTGGCATCCACGGGACTGGCCCGGCCGCGGGCTTCTGCGCGAAGCCGCCGCACTGCGGGCCGAACGCCCCCGTCAAGTCTGCCATGCTCCGGGCGCTGGTCCATTCGAGTGTCTGAGGCGGTACACCGGCTCCTGCCTCGGCCAGGGTGCGGCCGGCACGCTCACCAAAATCCGCATACCCGACAATTCACACAGGCGCCACTCCGGTGACTGCGAGGAATTCGCATCCACGGGGCATGACCTCGCCATTGCGGGGCACACGATGTCCGACGCACTTAGCGACATGGAGGGGCGACACCATGACGAGCACGACGGAGCGGACCGGCACCATCCTCGACGGCGGGCGCACACTGTCCGAGCAGGATGGCGCGCATAGCGGTACGGGGGCTTCGGAACTGCCGTGGATCGAGGACACCGGAAAGGTGGCCCCGAAGGACGCGCGTGCTCTGTCCAAGCTGTTCCTGGACCGGCTCCAGACACTCGAAGAGGGCACGCACGAGCACCAGTACGCACGCAACACCCTGATCGAGATGAACCTCTCGCTGGTGCGGTACGCCGCCTCACGGTTCCGCAACCGCGGTGGCGACGACACCGAGGACATCATCCAGGTGGGCACGATCGGGCTGATCAAGGCCATCGACCGGTTCGACCTTTCGCGTGACGTCGAGTTCGCCACCTTCGCGGTTCCCTACATCGTCGGGGAGATCAAGCGCTTCTTCCGCGACACGACGTGGGCGGTCCACGTGCCGCGTCGGCTCCAGGAGCTGCGGGTCGATCTCGCGAAGGCGAAGGAGCAGCTCTCCGCCGAGCTGGACCGCGATCCGACCGTCAAGGAGCTCGCCGCCCTCCTCGATCTGCCCGAGGAGGAGGTCATCGAGGGGCTCGTCGCGGCCAACGGCTATTCGGCCGGATCGCTGGACACGCCCTCGGCCGAGACTGACTCCGGAAACGACCAGCGGCCGTTCGCCGACGTGATCGGCGAGGCCGATCCCGGGATGGAGACCGTCGAGAACCTCCACACCCTGGCGCCCCTGCTGGAGCAGCTCGACGACCGTGAGCGCAGGATCGTCCGGATGCGGTTCGGCCAGGAGATGACGCAGTCCCAGATCGGTGCCGAGCTCGGGGTCTCCCAGATGCATGTGTCCCGGCTGCTCGCACGTATCGTCAAGCGGTTGCGCGCCGGGATGTCCGTCGAGGCGTGACCTCCGGCACATGAGCTTCCCCTCACATGGATCTCTCCGCCCCTGAACCGACCGCTGAACCACCGCGGCCGCTTCACCCCGGGCAGCGCCTGAACGGCGCCCGACCGCGAAGCGGCGGGCGCCGTTCACATATGCTGCGGGGCGACGGCGGGCGGCCCGCTCGGTCGGAACGAGAGGGTGAAGCGTGGCTGAGATGCGCACTGACTCCCACGCCCCGCACCCGGTCGGGGCCACTTTTCCGGCACAGACCGGGTCGCAGTCGGCCGGCCGGCCCTCCGTGTGGGACCTCAACGCCTCCATCCTCCTGGTCGAGGACGACGCGGGCGACGCCCTGCTCGTCGAGGAGATGCTCGCCGACGGCGAGCTGGACTCCGCGCTCACCTGGTGCAAGACCCTCACCGAGGCCCTGACCTTCCTGCGCGGGCACCGCAGACCCGTCTGCGTCCTGCTGGACCTGCACCTCCCCGACGTCCACGGACTGAGCGCCGTCACCCAGATCGTGGAGACCACCCCGGACGCCGCCATCGTGGTGCTGACCGGACTGGCCGAGGCCGAGGCCGGGCTCGACGCGGTGGCCACCGGTGCGCAGGACTATCTCGTCAAGGGGCGGCTCGACCCACAGGCACTGTCCCGTGCGGTCCGCTACGCCCTCCAGCGCAAGCAGGTCGAGCGGGCCGCTTCCGCCCTTCGCGCCAACCAGCAGATGGCCCAGGAGAACGCCCGCCTCGAACGGGGTCTGCTGCCGGTGCCGCTGCTCAACGACGACGGGTTCGAGGCGGTCGCCCGCTACGAGCCGGGCCGCGCCCACGGACTGCTCAGCGGTGACTTCTACGACGTGGTGCAGACGTCCGACGGCACGGTGCACGCCGTGATCGGCGATGTGTCGGGGCACGGCGCGGCCGAGGCCGCTCTCGGCGTGTGCCTGCGGGTCGCCTGGCGCACCGCGGTGCTGTGCGGCACCGACCAGCTGGAACAGCTCTCGCTGCTGGAGGCGATCCTCGTCGCCGAACGGTCCGACCCCCATGTCTTCGCGACCGTCACCTCGCTCGTCTTCCCGCCCGCCGGCGACCACGTGACGATCGTCAGGGCGGGACACCCGGGGCTGCTGCTGCGCAACGGCACCGGCATCGAGTGGGTGGAGCCCGAGGGCGGCATCGCGCTCGGGCTGCTGCCCGGCCACGGCCAATGGGTCTCGACCAGCTACCCGCTGGCGCCGGGCTCCGGTCTCGTGCTCTTCACCGACGGCCTGTTCGAGGGGCGCACCGGGCCGGACACCCGGCTGGGCGAGGAGGGTCTGCTCGCCATGGCCTGGGAGAAGTCGGATCTGCCGGCGCGGCCGTTCGTCGACGCGCTGGTCGCCGGCGCCACTGAGGGAGCGGCTCCCTACGGCGGCCTGGCCGACGACGTGGCCGTGCTGCATCTCGCGTGGAGAAGGACACCTCATGAGCAGTGACTCATCGGACGGCACCCCGCGGCAGCCCGGACGGCTGGCCCGGCTGTCGGTGCAGAACTGGGTCCATCTGATCCTGGGCTGCTTCGTCCTGGTCGTGTGCGGCTGCCTGGTCGTCGGCGGGCTCGTGCTGGCCCGAATATCCGACCGGACCACCGAGCTGGTGGACCGCATCCAGCCGGCCCGCGCCGTCTCCTTCCAGCTGCAGAACTCGCTGCTCGACCAGGAGTCGGGCGTCCGCGGCTATGCCCTCACCGGCGACCCCTCGCTTCTCCAGTCCTATACGGCCGGGCAGCGCGACGAGCGGGTGCGCCTGGCCCGGGTCCGCTCCGCCATGGGTGACGAGGAGCCTTACGCCCGCGATCTCGACCGCATCGCCGCGGCCTCCGCGCAGTGGCGCAAGGTGCATGCCGAACCGCTGATCGCCGCCGTCCACCGCGACGGCCGGCAGGGCCGCAGATCCGCCAGGACCGCCGACAGCAAGGCCGCCTTCGACACGCTGCGGCAGCTCTACAGCGCCCAGCAGTCCCATCTCGACGAC
This sequence comes from Streptomyces sp. NPDC058221, assembly GCF_042882365.1. Lineage (NCBI taxonomy): Bacteria > Bacillati > Actinomycetota > Actinomycetes > Kitasatosporales > Streptomycetaceae > Streptomyces > Streptomyces sp. NPDC058221. The sequence goes on from NZ_JBHVWF010000097.1 coordinate 7,257, forward strand.
GCCAGGGACCACGCACGCGCCCAGCTCAACGACGCCCGCATCACCCGCGACCGGGCTCTGACAGCGCTGGTGGCCTGCTTCGTACTGTGTGTGATCGCCCTCAGCCTGCTCCTCCACCGGGTGGTGGGCCGGCCGCTGAACTCGCTGGCCGAGGCCTCCCGTCGGGTCAGTTCCGGCACCTTCCGCCGCCGGATCGAGGTGCGGGGACCTTCCGACGTACGGGCGGTCTCCGCCGCCGTCGAGGGCATGCGGCGCCGGCTGGTCGATGAGCTCGACGCCTCCCAGGAGCGCGAGGAGCTGCTGGCACAGCAGACGGAGGAGCTGCGCCGCTCGAACTCCGAGCTGGAGCAGTTCGCGTACGTCGCCTCGCACGACCTCCAGGAGCCGCTGCGGAAGGTCGCGTCGTTCTGCCAGCTGCTGGACAAGCGGTACGGGAACGAGCTGGACGCGCGCGGCAAGCAGTACATCGACTTCGCGGTCGACGGTGCCAAGCGTATGCAGGTACTCATCAACGACCTGCTCACCTTCTCCCGGGTGGGGCGGGTCCACGACAGCTGGAACACCGTCGACCTGGACCACTCGCTGGACCGGGCGCTCGCCAATCTGGCACTGGGCATCGAGGAGTCAGGCACCACGGTCGTGCGGACGGACCCGCTTCCCGAGGTGCACGGTGACGCGACGGCGCTCGGGATGGTCTGGCAGAACCTGATCGGCAACGCCGTGAAGTTCCGCCGCCCGGACGAGCCGTGCGTGATCACCGTCGGCTGTGTGCGGGAGGAGGACGTCTGGCACTTCACCGTCACGGACAACGGCATCGGGATCGCTCCCGAGTTCGCCGAGAAGGTCTTCGTCATCTTCCAGCGGCTGCACGCCCGCGACGAGTACGACGGGACGGGCATCGGGCTCGCCCTCTGCCGCAAGATCGTCGAGTTCCACGGCGGCCGGATCTGGCTCGATCCCGAACCCCGCCGCGGCACCCGCATCCACTTCAGCCTGCCCGCGGACGACGACTCCCCGGCTGCGGCCGGGGACGAGACCGACGCCACCGAACCCGCCGAGATTCCCGGAGACGCCGCGTGACCAGCCCCGTACAGCCCATCGAGGTCCTCCTCGTCGAGGACGACCCCGGCGACGAGCTGATGACCCGCGAGGCGTTCGAGGACAACAAGATCCGCAACACCCTCACCGTGGTCCGCGACGGGCAGGAGGCACTCGACTTCCTCTACCGCCGCGGCGAGTACGGCGAGGCCCCGCGCCCCGATCTGATCCTGCTCGACCTGAACCTGCCCAAGTACGACGGCCGCCAGGTGCTGGAACGGATCAAACAGGACCCGGAGCTCTCCCTCATTCCCGTGGTCGTGCTCACGACGTCCTCAGCGGAGGAGGACATCCTGCGCAGCTACAAACTGCACGCCAACGCCTACGTCACGAAGCCCGTCGACCTCGATCAGTTCATCGCGGCAGTCCGTCAGATCGACGAATTCTTCCTGACCGTGGTGCGGCTTCCCGGACGTCCATAATTTCTCCCCGCATTGCCCGGAGTGGGATCTCCGGAGGCGGGTACACGAGCAGCGAGAAGAGAGGTCGAAAGCCTCCCCCGCTGCGCCCTGGCTGGAGCACATGAACGAACAGGCCATCTCCCGGCCGGACGACTCCCCCACGAGTTGTCCGCCCACGGAGGCACTGCACAGCGCCGAGGTGTTCGACGGCGAGCCGGGGTGCATCTCCCAGGCGCGGGCACTGGCCGACCGCTTTCTCGCGCGCCTGGTGTCCGAATGGATGGCGGTGCTCGGCGCCCACACCCGTAACGACCTGATGCTCGCGGTGAGCGAGCTGGTGACCAACGCCGAGCGCTACAGCCACGGCCCGTATCTGCTGGAGCTGGAGGGCACCGCCGAGCGGATCAGCGTCACGGTGTACGACAGCAGCAGCGCGCTCCCGGTCTTCTACTCCCCCGACCCGAGCAGGCTGGGCGGTCATGGCATGGAGATCATCGTGGCGCTGTGCGACCGGGTGACGGCCGAGCGGGTGCCCGTCGGCAAGCGCATCCGCGCGGAGTTCATGCTCAGCAGCTGATCCGCCCTCGGCGCCCCGCCACGCGGTCAGCCCTCGCTCCGCTGCCGGCCGAACCAGTCGATGCAGACCACCAGCGCGTCGTCGAGCGCCTCCGACTGGCGGTAGTCGGTGAGTTCGCGCAGGACGGCGCCCGGTACCGATGCCGCCGGTAGCAGCCTTGTGGCCTGGACGGCCCGGGCCAGTCCGCGTTCCACGTACGCCTCGCCGAGCGGTGACACGGTGTCGTACACGCCGTCGCTGACGAGGAGCAGCCGGTCGCCGGGGAGCACGCGGAGGTTCTGGACGACGTACTGCGACTCCTCGAACATGCCGAGCGGCAGCTGGGCATCGAAGTCCACGCGGGCGACCGTCCTGCCGCGCAGCCGCCACAGCTGCGGGGAGCCCGCGTCCACCGCGGCGACCGTTCCCGTGGCGAGGTCGAAGCGGAGCAGCAGCGTCGACACATGGGCGCTGCCGCGGTGCTGGTCGTAGAGTGCCTGGTCGGCCAGGGCCGCCTGGTCCTCGATGCCGATCCCGGCCCTTCTGGCGTTGCGCAGGGCGTTCACGGCGAGGTTGGTGAGCAGGGAGGCCTGGATCCCCTCGCCCATTCCGTTGGTGACGGAGACGGTCAGGTGGTCGCCGTCCGCCGCCCAGTCGAAGTTGTCCCCGTGGATCGCGTAAGCCGGCTCCAGCTGGGCACCGATGGCGTACTCCGCCGCGGTGAACGCCCGCGCGGGGAGCAGCTGCCACTGCATCTCGGCGGCGAGGGTGAGCCGGGTGGTCCGGCGCGCCCGCTGGTAGTGGTCGGTGTCCCGTTCGGCGACGAGGATCTCGTGGCCCAGGAGGTCGGCCACATGGGCCAGCTCGTCCATGGTCTGGGGGGTGGAGCCTGCGGCCGGGAGGCGGACGGTGAGGACACCGAGGCGCTCGCCCCGCACCGTCACGGGGAAATGGTGGTCGGCCTCGCCGTTCCCGGCAGGCTCCTCGTGCGGGCGCTGGCTGCCGAACGCCCGGCCCTGCGGGCTGTTGTGCATCGACAGCGGGCCTTCGTGCCCCGGTGCGGGCCCGACCGGCTTGAGGACGGTCATCCCGTAGTCCGCCAGCAGCAGCTGCACGGACCGGGCGGCGTACGCGGTGGCGAGTGCTCCGCGCACCGTTTCCACCAGGGCGTGCGGCGCGGCCGCGCGCACGGCTCTCTCGATTTCGGTACGGGCGTTCACGGTCTTCCGCTCATTCTTCGTCGGGTGACGGGGACAGGGCCGGGCTGACAGGAGGACGTCGCGAGTGACAGAGTGGACGGATGCCCCACCGCACCGGTCTCCCTCACCGCCTCGAGCGGGTGTCCGAGGACGTCTGCGCCGCCTCCGAACTGCTGGAGGTGTTGTGGGGTCGCGGCCAGGAGGCCGCGCCTCCCGGGACGGTCTCGCCCTCGCAGCTGCGGGCCCTGCTCGTCATCGAGAAGCAGGAGGGCAGCAATCTCCGCTCGCTCGGTGAGGCGCTCGGCTCGCGCGCGCCCTCGGTGAGCCGGCTCTGCGACCGGATGGAGGCCATGGGCCTCATCCAGCGCGACCCGAGCCCGACAAGCCGCCGCGAGGTCGAGCTGCGGCTGACCGGCCGGGGCCGCGCTCTGCTGGAGGAGTGCCGGACGATCCGCACCCGTGAGCTCTCCGCCGTACTGGAGCGGATGCAGCCCGCCGACGTGGCGGCGCTCGCCGAAGGGCTCGCCGCCTTCCGCTCGGCCGCCTCGCAGCGGCTCACCGGCGGCCGGAGCCCGGCAGACCGGCTCCGAGCGGACATTGCGGACAGCGCCTAGCCTCATCCAGCCCCTGCTTCCGCTAGCCGGGGCACTTCCCCCGGAATCGCCCCGGTTGATCATTGGGGGTACAGATTGTTACCCCTGGAGAATGTTGTCAAATGGCAACTATTACTTCTATCGTTGCCCACACCCGCCGCGAGCAGGGACGGACTTGCACCGGGCCGTCCACCACAACCGGCGTTCTCCCCCGATACCCAGTGCATCACGAGGTGAATGTGCTTCCATCCCCCAGTGCAGGCAGAGCCATGAGAATCGTCCCACGGCAGGACCGGGGAGCGCTGGTGCTCGCCGTGACAGGTGACCTCGACATGGACAATGTCGCCCCGCTCGGCGCCGCGCTGGAGAGCGCGGCGGCGGACGGCAGGGCGCCTGTCGTCGTCGACCTCTCCGATGTGAGCTTCGCGGACTCGACGACCGTGAACGTGCTTCTGCAGGGCCAGACCCTGCTGGGCCCCCGGTTGCGGCTCGCCGCGCCGTCGCCGTTCATGGAGCGGCTCATCGGGCTGCTGGGGCTCGACAGCGCACTCCCCGTCTTCCCGACGGTCGCCGAGGCAGCCGATCCGCCACTGCCCGCCTGACACATCACGACGCCGAGCGCCCTTCCCCCTCGTACGGCGGGGAAGGGCGCTCGGCTCATGTGCGGCGTGGTCGGGTCAGCCCAGCGCGGGCGGAGCGTCCTCGGGCGCGGTGCCCCAGGCCGACGGCTCGCTGCCCACCGTGAAGGAGAGCGAGCGGGACGAGCGGATGTCGTCGGTGGTGAGGTAGGTGCGCGACTGCTGAGCACCGTCGAGCCGGGCCGACTGGATGTAGCGGTCGGTGTCCGATGCGCCGGGCGCCCTCACCGTGAGCGAGCCGTGCGGGTAGTACCGGCGGTCGAGCTTGATGTCGACGCGCTCGAACGCGGGGGTGGACAGCCCCCAGGTGTCGGTCCCGGGCTGGACCGGGAAGACCCCGATCGAGGACAGCACCATCCAGGCGGACATGGTGCCCAGGTCGTCATTGCCCGTCATGCCGGTCGGACCGTTGGTGAAGAGCGTCAGGGCCGCGTGGACCACATCGGTCGTCTTCCACGGCTGGCCGGTGGAGAGGTAGGTGTACGGGGCGATGAGGTCGGGCTCGTTCTGCGGGTTGTACTTGTCGGCGTTGTAGTACGCGTACGGGCCGTTGACCCAGACCTCACGCGCGGTCTTCGCGGGGTCGGCCAGCAGCTTGTCGTACGCGAAGAAGGAGTCGAGGCGCTGGTTGGCGGCGTCCTTCCCGCCGATCAGGTCGACCATGCCGGGGATGTCCTGCGGCACCATCCACTGGTACTGCCAGGACGTGCCCTCGTGGAAGCCCTCGCTCTCGGCCGGGTCGACGGGGCCGGTGAAGGCGCCGCCGGCGTCACGGGCGCGGAAGAAGCCGGTCGAGGGGTCGAAGATCTTCCGGTAGTTCTGGGCGCGGGCCTCGTAGCGCGCGGCGTCGGCGTCGTGGCCGAGGTCGCGGGCCATTTCGGCGAGCATGCCGTCGGACAGGGCGTACTCCAGGGTGGCGGAGGCGCCGTGGTCGTAGTCGGAGTCACCGGGCTTGGCGTGCTCGCGGTCCTTGATGTACGGGGCGAAGCCGTCCTTGAGGTACTCGACGTTGGCTTCACGGCCGACCGGTGCGGAGTCGGTGGCCGGCACCCCGTCGGCGTTCTTCTTCAGGGCGCGGTACGCCTCCTCCTCGTATCCCTTCAGCAGACCCTGCTGATAGGCGTTGGTGAGGAAGGGGGTGACCGGGTCGCCGGTCATGATGTTCGTCTCGACGGTGCCATAGCCCCACTTGGGCAGCCAGCCGCTCTCGGCGTCGATCCGCAGCACGGAGATCGCCATGTCGCGGGACTCGCGCGGGGCGAGCAGCGAGAGGAGCTGGGCCTGGGTGCGGTAGGTGTCCCAGAGCGACCAGTTCTGGTAATAGGTGAAGTTCTTCGCGCGGTGCTTCTTCTGGTCCCAGCCCGTGTAGCGGCCGTCGACGTCGCTGCCGACGTTGGGCGCCAGGAAGGACCGGTACAGGGAGGAGTAGAAGGTGCGGCGGAGTTCGTCGCTGCCGCCCTGCGCCTTCACGCCTTCGAGGCGGTCCTCCCAGCTGCGCTGGGCTGCGCGCTCGACACGGTCGAAGCTGCGGCCGCCCTCGGCACGGAGGTTGAGCGACGCGCCCTTGGCGTCGACGTAGCTCAGGGCCGTGGTGGCCTCGACGGTCCGGTCCTTGCTGGTGTCGAAGCGCAGCCAGGCGCCGTTGCGGGCGTCGGTGGCCGAGGACTTCTTCGTGCCCTCGGTGACGGTGTCGCCGTTCCAGGTGCCCGATGTGGTGAACGGCCGGTCGAAGTGGGTGACCGTGTAGACGGTGTACGGCTTGGTGTCCTGGCAGAAGCCGCTGCCGGTGATCGCGGTGCGCACGGTGCGGTTGTCCAGGATCTCGACCTTGGACGAGAGCGTCTTGTGCAGCGACTGGCCCGCGTTGAGCAGGACGTTGGCCTTGTCGGTGGCCGGGAAGGTGTAGCGCTGCACGCCGGTGCGCTGTGTCGCGGTCAGCTCCGCGTCGATGCCGGTCTTGAGCCCGACCTTGTAGTAGCCGGGGCTCGCCTTCTCGTCGTCGTGGCTGAACTCGGCCGCATACTTCGCGTAGTCGGTCTCCGTGACGTCACCGGTGGTGGGCAGGGTCGGCAGGTCCCCGCCCAGACCGCAGCCGACGCCGGAGAGATGCACCGCTGAGAAGCCGCGGATGTGGTCCTCGCCGTAGTCGTAACCGGTGTTGTGGCCGGTGTCCGGGGAGAGCTGCACCATGCCGAAGGGCACAGAGGCACCGGGGTAGGTGTTGCCCTCGTTCTGGGTGCCGATGAAGGGGTTGACCAGATCGGTCAGCCGGCCGTCGGTGCGGGGCGCGGCCTGGGCCGTGGCCCCAGTGGTGAGGACACCGCCCAGGAGCGCGACGGCGGCGAGTGCGGCCGCCGGGCCGCGCAGTCTCGGCCGTGGGGTCCGGTGCATGGGGATACTCCTTCGGACAACGTTGTCAGAGCGCGATCATTCTTGGTTCCTCGTCGGCCCCCGTCAAGGGGTCGGACGGACCCGCTCCGGCCCGCCCGCGAGGGACGGACCGGAGCGGGCCGCACAGCTCAGGCGGCGGGGCATCCCGCCACGTCGGGCTTCGACGCGTCGCGGATCAGGGCCTGCTGAGCGGCCTTCACCCGCTTCACATCGGGTTTGACGACCCTGCGGTCGTAGGTGAGCAGTCCGTTCAGCTCGCCCTCCACGTCCGAGATCTGCGTGTACACCGCGCCGTTGCTGCCCTTGCAGGCGAGCGCGTGCACCTCGTCGAGCTTGGCCAGGTAGTCGTCGGTGTAGGTGGCGGGGTCGACCGCGATGTACGACTGCTGGACGGCCCAGGCATGGCCCGGTACCGCGAGGCCCAGTCCGCCGTACTCACCGCTGATCAGGGCACGTTGACCGTCGGGCTTCGGTAGCGCCGGGCTCGGGTAGCCGTGCTCGTCGATGATGTCCCCGGTACCTCCGTCGACACCCAGGTTGATGCCGGACATGCTGTTGACCAGGCGCGTCGGGTCCCAGGACTTGGCCTGGTCGGCGATGCGGGCCTCGTCGTACTGGCCCCAGCCCTCGTTGAAGGTGACCCACATGACGACGGACGGGTGGCTGTCGTGCTCGTCGATCATCTCCTTCATCTCGTGCTCGTACTCGGTGCGGGCGGCGGCCGACGGGTTGACGGTGTTCATCGCCGGCATGTCCTGCCAGACCATCAGGCCCAGCTTGTCCGCCCAGTAGAACCAGCGGTCGGGCTCGACCTTGATGTGCTTGCGGACCGAATTGAAGCCCATCTCCTTGTGCATCTTCAGGTCGTACGCGAGGGCCTCGTCGGTGGGCGCGGTGTGCAGCCCGTCCGGCCAGAACCCTTGGTCGAGGGTGGCCATGAGGAAGGTCGGCTTGCCGTTCAGGACGGTGCGCGGGGTGCCGTTCACCTTCTCGACGGAGATGGACCGCATCCCGAAGTAGCTGCCGACCCGGTCGGAGCCGACGGTGACCTCGAGCTGGTAGAGGTGCGGATCGTCCGCGGACCACAGGTGCGCGTGCGGGACGCGCACCTTGAGCGCCGATCCGCTGCGGCCGGTGGCGGTGCCCACCTTGCGCTTGCCGTCGTACACAGTCGCGGTGACCGGGACGCCGTCCCGTACGCCGCGCGCCTCGACGGTGACACTGCCGCCCGGGACATCCGGGGTGATCTTCAGCGAGTCCGCGTGGTCGGCGGCGACCGGCTCCATCCACACCGTCTGCCAGATGCCGGAGGACGGGGTGTACCAGATGCCGCTCGGGTCGAGGCGCTGCTTGCCCATCGGCGGGTTCTCGCCGTCCTCGGCGTCCGTCGGGTCGTAGACGCCGACGATCAGCTCCTGGGTGCGGCCGGGCTTGAGCGCGTCGGTGACATCGGCACTGAACTTGTCGTAGCCGCCCTTGTGTTCGGCGACCTCGTGGCCGTTGACGTAGACATCGGCCTGCCAGTCCACCGCACCGAAGTTCAACTGGAGCCGCTTGCCCGAGCCGACCTTCCAGTTCTTCGGGACGGTGAAGGTCCGGCGGTACCACATGCGGTCCTCATGGCGTTCGATCCCGGAGAGCTGGGATTCGACCGGGTACGGGACGAGGATCTTCTCGCCGAGCTTCCTGCCCACCGGGGGCTGCTCCCCCGCCTTCGCCGCGGCGAACTCCCAGGAGCCGTTGAGGTTCTGCCAGTTGTCACGGGTGAGCTGGGGGCGCGGGTACTCGGGGAGGGCGTTCTTCGGCCCCACCTCGTCGGCCCACTTCGTGGTCAGCTCGTGCGTGGAGTGGTTCGGCCCGCTGGACCAGAAGGCGCCGACCTGCTTGCCGTCCTCGCCGGCGAGTGAGCCCTCGCCGTCGTAGCGGATGTCGGCCAGGCCGGTGGCGTTTCCGGCCTTGTTGCCGACGACCGGCTCCTTGAGGGCGACGGTCAGACTGCGCGCGTCCTTCGGGTCGGCCTTGGCCGCCCCGAGCGGCCACTCGGCCCCGCCGATCACCGCGTCCAGGTGGTTCACCAGACCGGCCGGCAGCCTGCCGAGCTTCTGCGCGAAGTCCAGCTTGAGGGTGCGGCCGTCGGCGAGCACGGTGGCGGCGATGGCCCCGTCGTACGCGAAGTCGTCGGGCAGCCGGAAGGCGGACTGCGGGACGGGGACCTTGGTGCCGCCCGGCTCGGTCCACTTCAGATGGAGATTGGACCCGCCCTCGTGCTCGAAGTACTCGACCTTGAAGTCGTAGGCCTTCCCCGCGGTCAACTCGACCTGCTGGGAGGTCTGTTCCTTCTCCCAGTCGTCGACCCAGTGGTCGATGACCGGCTTTCCGTCGATCCAGAGACGGAAGCCGTTGTCCCCGATCATGGAGAAGGTGTGGGCACCGGACTTCTCCGGCACGATCTTTCCGGTCCACCGGATGCTCGCGTCGTCGGCCTGTCCGGTGGCCGAGGTCAGCCGCGATTCGAGGGTCGGGAAGTCGATCGAGGGGTCGAATCCGGTGGCCTTGAGCTCCCCGAAGTCGAAGGCGCCCGGGGCGGACTGGGTGTAGTACTCCCCCTTCAGCCCGTGCACGTCGGCGGCGCCTGTGGGATTCTGGTCGGCCGCCGACGCGGCGGGTACGGCGGACAGTCCCGCGGCGCCGACGACGGCGGCGAGGAGCAGGACCAGCTTGTTTCTGATGCGCACGGATCCTCCTTGTGAGGAAGGGTGGCGGCTCGTTGCAACAGGATGTACAACGTTGGAAGGAATGGCAGTTGGCATGACAGCACGACGGACGCGGCGCTGTCCAGGTGCATGACAACCCCCCTTTCGGAGGGAGCAACACCCGGTAGAACACACGGCACTTCGGCGAGGAACGCGGCAGCGGGCGGCCCCGCCGCGCCGCTCTCCGGCACGCCCGCCACCAGCGGTTTCGCCCACCGGAATACGACGCCGCGCAGCCCGGCAGCGCTTGTGCCCGGCACCCGCAGGGTCTGCCTCAGGCCCTGCCGGGACCCCCGAGCCCTCCGGGGCGCCCGGGTGTTCCGGGCGCGCTGTCGAAGACGCAGTCACCGCACAGCCCGCCACCCGGAACGCGGTAGTAGAGACAGCAGGTGCGCCGGCGGAAACCGGGACCGTGCGGGGCTCCGCTGTCCCGCAGATCCGGGTGGTCGAAGAGCTCGGCCGCCAGGGCGCGGGCGCGTGCGGCGACGTCCGGCCTGCCCTCGGCGCGCGCCCAGCCGGTCAGCTGACGTACGGCTCCGGCCAGGGCCGATCCGGCGTTGCCCCACAGGAGCCGGGGCGAGACGGCCGTGCCGCGGCGGATCGTCGCGGCGAGCGGTTCGAGATGGCCGTACTGGACGACGTCCCGGATCCGGGCGGCCGTGCCCGGCAGGAGTGCGCCGGACTCCGTCCACAGGTCGTCGGGCGCCTGCCGGGCCGGGTCCCAGTGGAGGGACTGCGCCCGCAGGTCGGGGAAGCAGCCAGAGAGCGACGCCGGCCCCAGCGCGGTGGACCACAGCCGCGCGGCAAGACCGAGGTGTGCCACGGAGACGGCGACCCGGCGCTCGGACGTGCCGAGGCGCTCGGAGACCGCGTCGATCCGGGCGGCGAGCGTTGCGGTCTCCCCCGCGTAAAGGCAGGCCAGCGCATCGCGTCCGCCGTCCGGCGAAGGCGGCGTCCCCAGTGTGAAGAACGCGCCCACCGAGGCCGCTTCCGGCTTGTCCATCGTGCTGCCGCCTCCGCTTCCCCGGCCACCGGTCGTGACGCCGCGGGCACCAGGAGTGCCACGGCTCGCGGTTCACCGTATCCGTACGGGATGATCGTTCTGACGTCGGTCGCAGGGGGGACTACCGTCGGGAGGAGGACACCGTAACCACTGCCGTACTACCAAAGCAGTACGCCGGATCGCCGTCTCAAGGACGACGACGCGGCGGCTTTGAAGGGCCATCGTGGTGTACATGAGTTCCCTCGCGCTGTCCGTGCTGCTGTCACTGGTCTCCGCGGTCGCCTACGCGGCCGGCGCGATCGTCCAGGAGCGCGTCGCCACGGCCTCCGACGGCCGCTCGCTCGCTCCGCTGCGCGACCGGGTCTGGTGGGCCGCCGTGGCACTGAACGGAGTGGGTGCGGTGCTGCACGTCGTGGCGCTGGCGTACGGCCCGCTCAGCCTCGTGCAGCCGCTCGGCGCCCTGACCATCGTCTTCGCCCTGCCGATGGCCGCTCTCTTCGTCCGCCGCAGGGCCGGGGCGACGGCCTGGCGCGGCGCGGTGATGGCGACCTTGGGGCTGGCGGGCCTGCTGGCCCTCACCGGAAGCTCCGACGCGCACACGCTGGGCGGTCCGCAGCAGCTGATGCTCGGCACGGTGACCTTCGGTGCGGTGGCGGCGCTCATCCTGATCGCGAAGGCGATGCGCCGGCCCGTGATGCGGAGTGTGGTCCTGGCCGGGGGCGCCGGTGTGGCATTCGGTATCGCCTCGGTGTTCACGAAGACCGTGGCCATGGAGTGGACCGCCGGCTCGGTGGGGACCGGGCTGCCGAGCCTGCTGGTGATCGCGGCGCTCGCGGCCACCGGTCTGCTGCTGTCCCAGGCGGCATACCGGGGCGCGGGCCTGACCGCCCCGCTCGCCACGGTGACCGTGGTGAACCCGGTGGTTGCGGCGGCCGTCGGCATCACGCTGTTCGGCGAGCAGTTCCGGCACGGCACCGCGGGCACACTGCTCGCCCTCGCCTGCGGCGTCGTCGCGGCGGGCGGGCTGATCCTGCTGACCACGGAACGGATGGGCGCGGAGCGCCGGCAGGGGCAGCAGGCGGCGGACGGCTACGGGGAACGGCCGGCCGGGGAGGACGCGGTGTCAGCGTCAGCGCCTCCCACAGGGGCCGTCTCTCCCGCCCCTTCGCCTGCCGCCTCTCCTGCCGCGGGCGAATCCGACGCATTGCCCGTATCCCGTGATGACTCCCCCGTATCCGGCGCATCCCCCGTCCCCGGCGCGGGTGCCGGGGATTTCGGCGGGCCCGCCGATCCGGCGGGCACTCCGCGGCGGCCGGCCCTGGTGGATTCGGCCGTGGTGGCGTCTCCCGAGCCCGCGGGGCCGGGGCCCTCGGCCGTGGAAACGTTTCCCACGCCGCTGTCGCTGCCTGCACGGATGCCGCTGGAGCGCCGGGTGGAGTTCGGGCCGGACGTGCTGCTGCCGCACACCGGCACGGCAAGGCGCGCCGGGCCATCCGCAGGTTCCACCGCCTTGCCCACCGCTGCCGGCACGGCCGCTCCGGCCGATGACTCCGGACAGGGCGGGACGCTTCAGACCTTGACGCCGCCCGCCCTCAGGTAGGCCAGCGGATCGATGTCGGAGCCGTACTCGGGGCCGGTACGGACCTCGAAGTGCAGGTGCGGCCCCGTCACATTGCCTGTGGCGCCCGAGCGCGCGATGCGCTGCCCTCCGCTGACATGCTGTCCGGCGCGCACGTGGAGCGACGACAGATGCGCGTACTGGCTGTACTTGCCGTCGCTGTGCCGGATGACGATCTGGTAGCCGTACGCCCCGCCCCAGCCCGCCGTGACGACCGTGCCCGATGCCATCGCCCTGACCGAGCTGCCGGTGGGGACGGGGAAGTCGACGCCGGTGTGATAGCCACTGGACCAGGAGCCGGCCTGCCGGTACTGGGTGCCGGTCCGGGCCTCGATCGGGGCGGTGACGGTGTGCTTCTCGGTCCGCTGGACCTTGGCCGTGCCGGTCTTCTTCGGCTTCGCCTGCTGCTTCGGCTTCGCTTCTTCCTTCGGCTTCGCCTGCTGCTTCGGCTGTGCCGCCTGCTTCGGGTGTGCCCGCTGCGCCTGCGTCGTCCGCTTCGGCTCGGGCGTCGCCTCGGGCCGCTGGTCCGCCTTCGGGACGGCCTTCGTGCTCGCCTTCGGTGCGGTCTTCGTACCCACCCGCGGGGTCCCGGCCAGATCGAGACTCAGCCGTTGACCGGGGAAGATCAGATCCGGGTCGTCGCCGACGACCTTGCGGTTCGCGGCGTACAGCCGCTGCCAGCCGCCGAGATCGCGCTCGGCCGCGATGCCGGAGAGCGAGTCGCCGCCGGCCACGGTGTACGAGTCGCGCTTGCCCGGCACCGATGTGGGTGTGGCGGCCGCCGGGGTCTGCCGCGCCTGCACCTTCGCGGGGGTCCCGGTCCGGGCCTCGGCGGCCGCCCGCTTCGGCGCCGCGGCCTTGGCCGTCCGCTCCGTCTGCGGATGGATGTCGGGAGAGTCCCCGCCGCGCGTCAGACCCGCTCGCGTCGAGCAGACCGGCCAGGCGCCGGGCCCCTGGCCCTTCAGGACCTTCTCCGCGACGGCGATCTGCTGGTCCCGGCCGGCCAGATCGGCGCGCGGCGCGTACTGCGCGCCGCCGTATGCCGCCCAGGTCGACCGGGTGAACTGCAGCCCGCCGAAATAGCCGTTACCCGTGTTGATGTGCCAGTTTCCGGTGGACTCGCACGCGGCCACCTTCTCCCAGACGTCCCCTGACGCGGCACCGGCCGATGTGGCGGCGATGAGCGGAAGCGCCAGCCCCGCACCGCCCGCCGTGACCGTCAGCGAGGCACGGTTGATGCGGCTCGGCTGGTATCTGCGGTGCCGTCCGTTCGCGGCCATGACTTGGCTCCCCCACTGGCTGTAGGACACGTCGCAAGCGGTCAACTTATGTGCTGACAGCGGGTGATGACAAGAGTGCGACCCGTCACCCGCCTCCGCACCCGTGCAGGCGCTCCCCATTGACACGGCCGACACCGGCCAGCGACGCTGAGCCAGGCAGTACGGGAGAGCGCTCTCCGGCTCCGGGGAGCGCTGGGTGAAGGGGCATGGCCGTCATGACGGACGAAGAGATCGATCCGCTGCTGGAGAAGCTCGGCGCAGCGCAGAAGGTGCGTCTGCTGACCGGTGCCAGCACCTGGCGGACCCACCCCGAACCGGCCGTGGGACTGCGGCCCCTCACCCTCTCCGACGGGCCGGCGGGGGTGCGCGGCGAGACATGGGACGAGCGCGAGACCTCGCTCGTGCTCCCCTCCCCGACCGCGCTGGCGGCCTCCTGGGACGAGCGGCTGCTCACGGATCTCGGTGCGCTGCTCGCGTCGGAGGCCCGCCGCAAGGGCGTGGACGTACTCCTCGCCCCCACCCTGAATCTGCACCGGTCCCCGCTGGGCGGGCGGCACTTCGAGTGCTTCTCCGAGGACCCGCTCCTCACCGGGCGGACCGGGGCCGCACTCATCCGGGGCATCCAGTCCGGCGGGGTCGCCGCCACCGCGAAGCACTTCGTCGCCAACGACGCCGAGACGGACCGGCTCAGCGTCGACGTCCGCATGGACGAACAGACCCTCCACGAGGTCTACCTCGCCCCCTTCGAGGCCGCCGTGGAGGCCGGCGTCTGGGCCGTCATGTCCGCGTACAACAAGGTCGACGGCGTCACCATGTCGGCCTCCCCGCTGCTGGACAGACCGCTCAAGAGCGGCTGGGGCTTCGAGGGAGCCGTGGTCTCGGACTGGGGCGGTGTGCGCACCCTCCTGGACACCGCACGTTCCGCACAGGACCTGGCCATGCCCGGCCCCGTGGGCCCCTGGGAGGCCGGGCTGCTCACCGCGCTGGAGCGGGGGCTGGTGCCCGCCGAGGTGGTCGACGACAAGGTACGGCGACTGCTGCGGCTGGCGGCGCGGGCGGGAGCGCTCGGATCACCCCGGCCCGCGTGGCGGCCCGCGGTGGCCCCCGCCGCCCAGCGGGCACTGCTGCGGCGGGCCGTCGCCGCCGGTTCGGTACTGCTCCGCAACGACGGACAACTCCTGCCGCTGGCCCCGTCGGGGCTGCGGTCGGTCGCGGTCATCGGCCCGCACGCCACGGCGGTACGGATCCAGGGCGGCGGCAGTGCGGAGGTGTTCCCCGACGCGGTGGTGACCCCGCTCGCCGGAATCGAGGAGGCGCTCGACGGGGCCGCGACGGTGACGTACCGGCCGGGTCTGCCGCCGTCGTCCCGGCCCCGGCCCCTCTCCCGGGACTGGTCGCGCGATCCCCGTTCCGGTGAACCGGGCGTACTCGTACGGCTGCTGGACGCGGCCGGGGCCGAACTCCACTCCGAGCACCGGCTGTCGGGCCGGATCGTGGAGCCCTCGGTCGTGGTCGCGGGCGCCGCGTCCGTGGAGATCCGGGCCCTGGTCCGGCCCCCCGTGGGCGGGACATGGACCTGGGCCGTGGGCGGTTGGGGCGCGATCTCGTTGTCCGTCGGCGGCCGGGAGGTGCTTTCCGGGTCCTTCCCACTGGACAGCGACGATCCGACCCGGGTCCATGTCGCCCCTCCCGAGCACTGCGCGTCGGCCGGACTCGCCGCGGGCGAGGAGGTGGAGGTGGTGGCGCGGCGCTCACTCGCACCGCACTCGGGCGTCGCGACCGTCCTCGCCGCCGCCCCGCCCGCAGGGGAAGCCGCCTCCGCGCTGGCCGAGGCCGTGGCCGCCGCGCGCGCGGCAGATGTCGCGGTGGTGGTCGTGGGCACCACAGAGCAGAGCGAGTCGGAAGGGCACGACCGCGAGAGCCTCGGCCTGCCGGAGGGGCAGGACGCGCTCGTACGGGCCGTGGTGCGGGCCAATCCGCGCACGGTGGTCGTGGTGAACGCGGGCGGCCCGGTCGCCCTGCCCTGGCACGCCCGGGTGCCCGCACTGCTGCTCGCCTGGTTCCCCGGACAGGAGGCCGGCGGCGGGCTGGCGGACGTGCTGTTCGGCCGGTCCGAGCCCGGCGGCCGGCTGCCGACCACCTGGGGCGCCGCTCAGGACGACGTCCCGGTGCTCGACACCGCCCCCGGCCCCGACGGACGGCTCCACTACGAGGAGGGCCTGCACATCGGCTACCGCGCCTGGCTGCGCTCCGGGGCCGCTCCCGCCTACTGGTTCGGCCACGGACTGGGCTACACCGGCTGGGAGTACGAGGAACTGACGGCCCCGGCGGCTGTGCGGGCCGGGGAGCCCTTCGACGTACAGATACGGGTACGCAACTCGGGCCGGCGGCGCGGCCGCGAGGTGGTGCAGGTCTACGTGGCCAGAAACAGATCGACGGTCGACCGGCCGGTGCGGCGCCTGATCGGGTACGCGGCGGTCGAGGCGGAGCCCGGGGAAAGCGCGGTCGCGGTGGTGCGGGTGTCCGGGCGGGCCCTGGCGCACTGGTCACCGGAGCGGCACGGATGGGAGACGGAGGCCGGCGAGTTCACCTTGCTGGGCGGCCGTTCGGCGGGCGAACTGCCGCTCACCGCGACGCTGGCAACGGCCGGTGGGCCGCTCCCGCCCGGCAGCGGCGTTCCCGAGGAGACGGATCAAGCTGGAGAGCGCTCTCCGCTGATGCTATAAATGCGCTCATGACGGAAGATCTGCGCTCGGCCGGTACACCCACTCTTGAGGACGTGGCGAGGGCGGCCGGCGTCTCCCGCGCCACCGTCTCCCGAGTGATCAACGGAGTACGCAATGTCGACCCGGTGATCCAGGAGGCCGTGCGCCGGGCGGTCGCTCTCACCGGTTACGCCCCCAACCGCGCGGCCCGCTCCCTGGTGACCCGGCGCACCGACGCCATCGCGCTGGTGGTCTCGGGCGCCGGGGTCGAGTCCGAACCGGCGGACGGTGCGCCGGCCGGGGCCGGTCCGGCGGAGGCCGGCGAACCCGACAGCGGCTCCGCCTTCACCGCTCAGATCTTCGCCGACCCGTTCTTCGGCCGCGTGGTGACCGGGGTGGTCAACTACCTGCGGCCGCGCGGGATGCACCCGGTGCTGATGTTCGCCGAGACATCACGGGCCCGCAAGGACGTGGTCTCGTTCCTCCGTCAGGGCAGCGCCGACGGCGCCCTGGTCGTCTCGACCCACGCGGAGGACCCGCTGCCCGGCCTGCTGACGGACGCGGGGCTGCCCGCGGTGCTCTACGCGCGCCCCGCCCGCCCGGTCCGGATCAGCTATGTCGACCTCGCCCACCAGGACGGTGCGGGGCTGGCGGCCGCACATCTGCTGTCGCGGGGCTGCCGTCGCATCGCGACCATCACCGGGCCGCTCGACGTACCGGCCGGCCAGGAGCGGCTGGCCGGCTTCCGCGACACGATGGCCCGCAGCGGGCACCCGTACATCCCGATCGCCGAGGGGCAGTTCACGCAGGAGAGCGGCGAGGCGGCGATGGAACGACTGCTGGCCGAACACCCCGACCTGGACGCGGTGTTCGCGGCCAACGACCTGATGGCGATGGGCGCCTGTCACGTGCTGCGGGAACACGGCAAACGAGTGCCGGAGGACGTCGCTGTGATCGGCTTCGACGACAGCAGTGCGGCATCCGCCTGCCGCCCGCCGCTGACCACGGTCCGCCAGCCGGTGGAGGCGATGGCCGCCGAGATGGCCCGGCTGCTGATCGAACGGCTGGAGAAGCCGGACGGGGCGGCCACCTCCGTGGTCTTCGAACCGGCGCTGGTCGTACGGGACTCGGCGTAGCCGGGCGTCGATCCGGGTCGGCAGTGACCCGCTGCCGGGGTGGTGTTGTGCCGTCGCGGAGCCCGGGAAAGGATCGGCTGGTCGATGTGCCACTTGATCGGGGTCCCTGGTGAATCTGACCGACCGGATACTGCCCCTCGCGGGGGTCGCTCTCGGAGCGCTGATGTCGTTCCTGGTGAGCAGCTTGAACGAACGGACCAGATGGCGGAGGCAGCAGGCGGTGCGGTGGGACGAGCACCGCTTGACGGCGTATGCCGAATACGCCTACGCGGTCAAGGAGTTGGCGGCCCGCTATCAGATGATCGCCGCCGCCCGCGGTCTGGTGACAGGCCCTCTGCCGCTGGAACCCACGCCCGAGGTGCTCGCGGAGGCCGGCGAGCTGGAGTCCCGCCGTTCCGCACTGTCCGAGACCCTCGCGCTGCTCGGCGACACCGAGGCGAACACGGCGTCCAAGACGCTGGACCACTGCGTATGGCGGTTGGAGTGCCTGGCCCGGGGCGTCGCCACCGAGGTCGAACAGAACTGGGACGAGGCGTATCAGGACTTCCGGATCGCCCGGAGCCGCTATGTCGAACACGCCCGGGCCGGTCTCGGCGTGCCGGGAGCCGTCGCCCGGGACGTGGCCTGGCCGGCCGCGTGGCGCCCCGCGTCCCGTTCGTCTCCAACTCCCTGACCTGTCCGTGCCGGTGAGCCGGGCCGCCGGCCGCGCGGCCCTCCCGCTCCCCGTACGCCGCGCCGGTCCGGCGCCACCCGCCGCACACGCACCCGCCCGTCTCACCCCGCCGCGTCGGACGCCGACCTCGGGCGTTCCCTCTTCCGCACCGCGTCCGCGGCGGCCCACACGCCCGGCGCCGGAGTGCTGGGGAGGGGCTCGGGGGCCGGGCGGCTGCCGCCCCTGGCGAGGAAGTCGGCCAGCGGGAGCGTCGCAGCGCCGACCGTGACCGCGTCGGGGCCCAGCCTGCCCATCTCGATCGTGGTGCGGTCCGCGGCATGCCGGAGTGCGTACTCCTGCGCGTAGCGGCGGATGTCGGGCAGCAGGTGCGGTCCGATCAGCAGGCCGGCCCATCCGCCGAGCAGGATGCGCTCCGGCAGGAAGAGGTTGATCAGGTCGCCGAGGGCAGCGCCCAGGCATTCGGCCGTCTCGTCGAGCAGCGAGACCGCCAGCGGGTCGGGCTCCCCGCCCGGACCGGGGTAGGCCGCGGCGAGCAGTGCGGCCAGCGCGGTCTCGTCGTCCGCGTCGGCGGCGAGCGGGCCGCCCGCCTCGTGCCAGCGCTCCCGCATCGCCTCGGCGCCGGCGTAGGCCTCCAGACAGCCGATCGAGCCGCACCGGCACCGCCGTCCGCGAAGCTGGACCGTGGTGTGGCCCCATTCGAGGGCCATGCTGCTGCGGTCCTCGTCGAGAAGGTCGCCGTGGTTGACACAGGCGCCGACGCCGGAGCCGATGAGCGCGATGGCGGACGCACCCGCGCCACGGCCGCCGCCGAACCACATCTCGGCCTGGCCCAGCGTCTTGGCGCCGTTGTCGATGAAGAACGGCACCTCCGCAGGGACGCGGACCGCGTCGCGGAGCAGCTGCTCGAAGGGGACGGCGCTCCAGTCGATCGTCTGCCCGTGGACGACCGAGCCCACGTCGCCGGCGGCACCGTCCGGGGCGTCCCGCTCGATGATGCCGGGTACGCCGATGCCGACGCCGAGCAGCCGGCGCGGGTCGGCCCCGGCATCCCGCAGGACGTCGGCGACCCCGCTGCGGACATGGCCGACGATGCGGCCGACGTCGTAGCCGTGCTGGGCCAGCAGCCGTTCGGTGCGGGCGAGTTCGGTGAGGGAGAGATCGAAGAGCTCCACCCTGATCCGGGTCTCGCCGATGTCGATGCCGATCAGGAGTCCGCCGCCGGGCGCGACGCGCAGCAGTGTGCGCGGACGGCCGCCGTCGGAATCGACGACTCCGGCCTCCTCCAGGAGGCCCTCGGCGGCGAGTTCCGTGACGACGTTGCTGATGGAACCCGAACTCAGCCCGGTGGCGGGGCCGAGCTCCTGGCGGCTCAGCGGGCCGTCGAAATACAACCGTTGCAAAACCCTCGCCCGGTTGCCCCGTCGCAGGTCACGCACGGTCCGTCTGTTGCGCTCAGCCATGTGGCTCCTTCCCTTCCCGCAACATACCGTGACCGCGGGGCTTGACGCGACCTTCCCTCACCTCTTAAATCACGTCATAAATTAAGGCCTGAATACCGTTCGTTTCCCGAACACGGCCTGCCTCCCCGGAAAGGGGCCATCCCACATGCGCACCATCAGAGCCGCAGCAGCCGCCACCCTCGCGATCTCCATCGCCGCCGGAGTCACCGGCTGCGGAGGCGGTTCGTCCGCCGGGGGCGGCAGCAACGATTCACCGAAGACCCTCACCTACTGGGCGTCCAACCAGGGCCCCAGCATCGGGGCCGACAAGAAGATCCTCACCCCCGAACTGAAGAAGTTCGAGGAGCAGACCGGCATCAAGGTCAAGCTGGAGGTCGTGCCCTGGGCCGATCTGCTCAACCGGATCCTCGCCGCCACCACGTCAGGGCAGGGGCCTGACGTACTGAACATCGGCAACACCTGGTCGGCATCGCTGCAGGCGACGGGCGCGCTGCTGCCCTGGAACAAGGAGAACTTCGACGCGATCGGCGGCCGGGACCGCTTCGTCGACTCGGCGGTGGCCTCGGCCGGCGCGGAGGGCAAGGACCCGTCCGCGGTGCCGCTCTACTCGCTCGCGTACGCCCTCTACTACAACAAGAAGAGCTTCGCGGACGCGGGGATCAGCAAGCCGCCGGCCACCTGGGACGAGCTGGTCGCGGACGGCAAGAAGCTCTCCAAGGACGGCAAGTGGGGGCTGGGCGCCGAGGGATCCAACCTCTCCAACAACATCCACCAGGCCTTCGCCCTGGGCCAGCAGCACGGTGCGGACTTCTTCGACAAGGCCGGCAAGCCGACCTTCACCTCCGACGGCGCCGTCGCGGCCGTGAAGCAGTACATCGACTTCATGGCCAAGGACAAGATCATCGCCCCGGGCAACGCCGAGTACGCCCAGAACCAGTCCCTGACGGACTTCGCCAAGGGCAAGACGGCGATGGTGCTCTGGCAGGCCGCCGCCTCCACGTTCGCCTCCCAGGGCATGAAGCCCGAGGACTGGGGAGCGGCCCCGGTCCCCGTCGCGTCGGGCACCCCCGGCGCGGGCAAGAACACGAACTCCATGGTCGCCGGAATCAACATGGCGGTGTTCAAGAACACCAAGAACATCGACGGCGCCAAGAAGTTCGTGAAGTTCATGACGAGCGACGCCGAGCAGAAGCTGCTCAACAAGACCTACGGGTCGATCCCGCCGGTCAAGACCGCCCAGGCCGACGAGGCGTTCTCCGCCCCCGACCTGAAGGTCCTGCGCGACACCCTGTCCACGAGCGCCGCCCCGCTGCCGCAGGTGCCGAACGAGTCGCAGTTCGAGACCGCCGTGGGTACGGCGGTCAAGGAGCTGTGGGCCGACGCAGCAGCCGGACGCCCCGTGACCACCGAATCCGTCAAGGCGCGCCTCGAAAAGGCCCAGCAGACGATGCAGCAGTAAGGCTCCCTCATGACCGCCACCGTGACCACCGACAGCCGGACGGAAAAGTCGGACCTGGTGACGAGCCGGGGCACCGGGGGTGCGCGCAAGAGACTGCCGCGCATCCCCGACCGGATCCGCCAGGGCGGACTGCCCTATCTCCTGCTCCTGCCGGCCGTTCTGCTCGAACTCCTCGTCCATGTGATCCCGATGGTCATCGGGATCGTGATGAGCTTCCGCCAGCTCACGCAGTTCTACATCAACAACTGGGGCGGAGCGCCCTGGACCGGCTTCGACAACTTCAAGATCGCCGTCGACATCAACGCCCCGATCGGTGAGGCGCTGCTCCACTCGTTCTTCGTCACCTGTGTCTTCACGTTCTTCGCCGTCGGCCTGGCCTGGCTGTTCGGCGTCGCGGCGGCGATCATGCTGCAGGAGAACTTCCGCGGCCGCGGATTCCTCCGGGCGATCTTCCTCGTTCCGTACGCCCTGCCGGTCTACGCGGCCGTCATCACCTGGGCGTTCATGTTCCAGCGGGACAACGGCCTGGTGAACCACGTCCTCCACGACCAGCTCGGGCTGACCGACCAGCCCTCCTTCTGGCTGATCGGCGACAACAGCATCTACGCGCTGATCGTCGTCTCGGTCTGGAAGGGCTGGCCGTTCGCCTTCCTCATCGTGATGGCGGGGCTGCAGAACATCCCGCGCGAGCTGTACGAGGCCTCCGCCATCGACGGCGCCGGCATCTGGCAGCAGATCCGCAAGATCACCCTGCCGGCCCTGCGCCCGGTCAACCAGGTCCTGGTGCTCGTCCTGTTCCTCTGGACGTTCAACGACTTCAACACCCCGTACGTGCTGTTCGGCAAGGCGGCGCCGGAGAACGCGGACCTGATCTCGATCCACATCTACCAGTCGTCGTTCGTCACCTGGAACTTCGGCACCGGATCCGCCATGTCCGTACTCCTGCTGCTCTTCCTGCTGGTCGTGACGGCCGTGTACCTGCTCATCACCTCACGCGGAAGGAAGGGCGCCGATGCCTAGCCATGCCCAGTCGGCCGTGCTGCCCCGAGTGCACAAGTCCCGGAGGCGGTCCCCGATGGCCGCGCCGCAGTCGTTCCTCTGGACCCGCCGCATCATCCTGACCTTCCTGGCCGCCTTCGCCCTGCTGCCCGTCTACGTGATGGTCAGCAGCTCGCTCAAGCCGCTCCAGGACGTGTCGGGGAAGTTCCACTGGATCCCGTCCGGACTGACCGTCAAGCCGTACTTCGACATCTGGAAGACCGTCCCGCTCGCCCGCTACTTCCTCAACTCGCTGATCGTGGCGGGGTCGGCGACGGTCCTCTCGGTGATCATCGCGGTGTTCTCCGCGTACGCCGTGAGCCGCTACAAGTTCCGCGGCAAGCGCGTCTTCACCGTCACGGTCCTCTCCACCCAGATGTTCCCCGGGATCCTCTTCCTGCTCCCGCTCTTCCTGATCTTCGTCAACATCGGGAACAGCACCGGCATCGCGCTGTACGGCTCGCGCGGCGGCCTGATCCTCACGTATCTGACCTTCTCGCTGCCGTTCTCCATCTGGATGCTGATCGGCTACTTCGACTCGATCCCGAAGGATCTGGACGAGGCGGCGCTGGTGGACGGCTGCGGACCGCTCGGGGCCCTGTTCCGGGTCGTCGTGCCGGCCGCCGTGCCCGGCATCGTCGCCGTCGCCGTGTACGCCTTCATGACGGCCTGGGGCGAGGTCCTCTTCGCCTCCGTCATGACCAACGACTCCACCCGCACCCTGGCCGTCGGCCTGCAGGGCTACGCCACCCAGAACGACGTGTACTGGAACCAGGTGATGGCCGCCTCGCTCGTCGTCAGTGTGCCGATCGTCGCCGGGTTCCTGCTCCTGCAGCGCTACCTCGTCGCCGGCCTCACCGCGGGGGCCGTCAAGTGACCGCTTCTGAAAGGAAGTCCGTGAACGACCTCAGCGCTCTCCCGGCCGACTTCGCCTGGGGCGTCGCCACCGCCGCGTACCAGATCGAGGGAGCCGTGGCCGAGGACGGCCGCGCCCCCTCCATCTGGGACACGTTCTCCCACATCCCCGGCAAGGTGGCCGGCGACGACACCGGTGACGTGGCGTGCGATCACTACCACCGGGTCCCCGAGGACATCGCCCTCATCAAGGAGGTGGGGGCGGGCGCCTACCGCTTCTCGCTGGCCTGGCCCCGGATCGTCCCGGGCGGTGACGGCCCGGTCAACAAGGCCGGACTCGACTTCTACGACCGGCTCGTCGACGGCCTGCTCGACGCCGGGATCACCCCGTTCGCCACGCTCTACCACTGGGACCTCCCGCAGGCGCTCCAGGACCGGGGCGGCTGGACGGTCCGGGAGACGGCCGAGCACTTCGCCGCGTACGCCTCGGTCGCCGTGGAACGCCTCGGTGACCGGGTGAAGGACTGGGCGACCCTCAACGAGCCGCTCTGCTCGGCCTGGATCGGCCATCTGGAGGGCACGATGGCGCCGGGTCTCACCGACCTGACCGCCGCCGTCCGCGCCTCCTGCCACCTGCACCTCGGGCACGGCCTGGCCGTACAGGCGATCCGCGCCGCGTCCTCGGACGCCCGCGTCGGCATCGTCAACAACCTCAGCCCGGTCGAGGCGGCCACCGACCGCGAGGCGGACCGGGCCGCCGCGGTGCGCGGCGACGGCCACATCAACCGCTGGTGGCTGGACCCGATCCTCGGACGCGGCTACCCGCAGGACATGGTCGACCTGTACGGAGTCGAACTCCCGCTCCGCGAAGGCGACATGGAGCTCATCGCGGCGCCGCTCGACTGGATGGGCGTGAACTACTACTTCCGCCAGGTCGTCACCGCCGACGCGACCGGTCCTGTCCCGCACGCCAAGCAGGTCTATCTGCCCGGCTCCCGGCACACCCACATGGACTGGGAGGTCCACGCCGAGGGTCTGGAGCAGCTGCTGCTGCGCCTGACCGAGGAGTACGGCGTACGGCGCATCTACGTCACCGAGAACGGCTCGGCGTACCAGGACGTCGTCCTGGCCGACGGTTCGGTGCACGACCCGGAGCGGACCCGGTACCTGGAGGAGCATCTCGCCGCCTGTGCCCGCGCCGTCCGCAAGGGCGCGCCGCTGGCCGGCTACTTCGCGTGGTCGCTGCTGGACAACTTCGAGTGGGCGTACGGCTACGACAAGCGCTTCGGCCTGGTCCACGTCGACTACGCGACGCAGCGGCGCACGGTCAAGAGCAGCGGCCGGCGGTACGCCGAGCTGATCCGCGAAGCGACGTCGGGCCGCTCGGGCAGAGCCGCCTGACGTCCCGGACCGGCTCGGGAGGGCCGGCCTGCCTGCCTCCTGCCGCGGTGGACGTCCACCGCGGCAGGAGGCTTCGCGTTGCCACGGGCCGCGGGCGCTCGCCGAGCGATGGCCCGGCACACCACGAGTCCGGGGTGGGGGCCGGTTTGAGGGAGCACCGCGCGCGTTGCGCCGCCCCCCCGCAGCCCGGGCATGGGGCGGGC
>NZ_JBHVWF010000098.1:0-31602 GCF_042882365.1 Streptomyces sp. NPDC058221
GCCCGCGCGACGTCACACCGACATCCGGTGTCATCCACGTCAACACCCGCCACGCCTCCGGCTTCGTGATCATCGGCAACCACCTCGCCCAGCACCACGATCTCTCCCTGATCGCCATCGGGCTCGCCGTGCACATCCAGTCACTGCCCGCCGGAGCGAAGGTCGGCATCAAGGTCCTCACCGACCGCTTCCCCGAGAGCGAAGCCCGTATCGCCGCCGCCTTACGCGAGTTGGAGGAGAAGGGCTACCTGCACCGGGCCCGCGTACGCCTCCCCGAGGGCCGCGTGGTCACCCGCACCATCTCGTACAACCAGCCGGGCAGCACCGACACCTCGACGATCCCCGCGCCACAGCCCCGGCCCACCGCCCCGCCACAAGCGGCACCGCCCGAGCCGCAGCCCGCACCGGCGCCTCCGCCCCCGGCCCCGGAACCCGTGCAGCCGCCCGCCCCGGACCCCGTCCCGGCTCCCACCACTCCCAGCACAACCCCGCCCCCGCCACTCCCCCAGCCGGACACACCCACCAACCCCCTGCATCGCACGGCTGCCGCCCTCCTCGCCGACCTCCGCCGCCATGCACCCGAACTCACGCTCTCCGAGGGCGACATCCGCACCCTCACCCCGGGGGTCGCCACCTGGCTCGAACGCGATGCCCACCCCGACACCATCCGGCACGCCCTCACCGCCGACCTGCCCGTCCCGCTGAAGCACCCGGCGAAGCTGCTCCGGCACCGGATCACCACCCGCATCCCCGCCCCACTCCCCGGCACCACAGACCTCACCGCCCCCCGCCGCAAAATCGTCGTCATCCCCCTCCAGAACTGCGAAACCTGCGAGCGCGCCTTCCGCGCCACCACCCCCGGACACTGCCGCGACTGCCGAACCGAACACCCGGAGGCCGCTTAGCGTGAACGTGACGACCCTTGCCTTCGGGCACAGGGCCCGGCACCGCCGGCACCGCACCTCGTCGAGGGCGTTCGAGCGCATGTCGAACGCACTTGGCGACACCTGAGGAATCGTCGGCCCCCGCCTGGCGACGGCTGGATTCCGGGGGCCCGGCCCGACGCCTTGTTCTGTTCCTCGGCGTGACGTGCCAGACAGTGGCGCACCGACCAGCAGTAGCACAAGCGCCTCGCGAGGCGGGGTCGGTGAGGCCGGTCCTGGCCCAACTTGCGCGTTGCCGGCCCCGGTGTCCTGGCCGACCCCGGGCTACCTCATCTATCGGCCGAAGCGTTCCCCGACGTTGATTTCCGACGCGGGTCCTCGACGCTGCCCACCTGCGGGTTCGCGGCCACGGGCCTGAGTGTCGGCAGACGGTCGCCCCTCGACGCCGGAGCCAGGTCCGGCCAGCGCCGACCCTGCGCGGCCGGCTCCCCTCGGTGCCGGGCGGCCGGCGCCCGCCGTGCATGCCTTGCCGCATGCTCGACGTAGAGGGCTATAGTGCTAGGCAACTAGATAAATGGAGGACCGAGTGATCGAGTTCCACCTGAACAGCCGGTCCGGCCTGTCCCCGTACCAGCAGTTGGTCCAGCAGGTGCGACATGCACTGCGGTTGGGACTGCTGGAGGAGGGCGACCGGCTGCCGACGGTCAAGGAGGTGGCGAGGCAGATGGCGGTCAACCCGAACACGGTGCTCAAGGCGTACCGGGAGCTGGAGCACGAGGGTCTGGTGGCCGCCCGTCCCGGCGTTGGGACATTCGTGACCCGGACGCTGGCTGATGCCTCGCTCGCCGCGCACGGACCGCTCCAGAAGGACCTGCAGCGCTGGCTGACCAAGGCCCGCCTGGCCGGGCTCGACGAGGAGAGCATCGAAGCGCTGTTCGTGAGCACGTTTCGTAACGCCGCCGGAGAGGACGTAGCGTGAGCGCTGTCTTGCGAGCCCAGGGCCTGGGCAAGAGGTACAAGCAGCGCTGGGCGCTGCAGAACTGCGATCTGGACGTCCCCGCCGGGCGGGTGGTGGGCCTGGTCGGCCCCAACGGTGCCGGCAAGTCGACCCTGTTGAAACTCGCCTCCGGCATGCTGACCCCGACGGCCGGCACCATCGAGGTGTGCGGTGGCCGTCCCGCTGAGAGTGTGGAACAGCTGGCCAAGGTCGGTTTCGTGGCCCAGGACACCCCGATCTACGCCTCGTTGAGCGTCGCTGACCACCTCGACTTCGGCAAGCGCCTCAACCCGAACTGGGACGACGCCGTGGCGCGCGATCGGATCCGTCGCCTCGGTCTGGCCCCGAAGCAGCGGGCCGCCAAGCTGTCCGGCGGCCAGCGCGCGCAGCTCGCTCTCACCCTGGGCATCGCCAAGCGCCCGGAGCTGCTGATCCTGGACGAGCCGGTCGCGGCTCTGGACCCGCTTGCCCGACGGGAGTTCATGCAGGACCTGATGGAGGCCGTCGCCGAGCACGAGCTGAGCGTCGTGCTCTCCTCCCATCTGGTCTCCGACGTGGAGCGGACCTGCGACTACGTCATCGTCCTGGTCGACTCCCGGGTGCAGGTGGCGGGCGAGATCGACGACCTGGTCGCCTGCCACCACCGGCTCACCGGACCGCGCCGGGACCCGAACACGCTCCCGGCCGGTCAGCACGTCATCACCGCCAGCCACACCGACCGGCAGACCACCCTCCTGGTGCGCACCGACACCGCGGTCCACGATCCGTCCTGGACCGTCAGCCCGCTCGGCCTGGAAGACATCGTCCTGGCCTACATGGCCCGGCCCGCCGATGCGGTTCGTGACACCCGACCCGCACTGGAGGTGCTCCGATGATCTGGCTGACCTGGCGCCAGTTCCGCACTCAGGCCGCGGCGATGTTCGCTGCGGTGGCGGCCCTCGCCACCACCCTCGCGGTCACCGGCCCGCAGCTGGCCGACCTCTACCGAGCTGCCGGTAGCAGCCTGGTGGACCAGGTCTCCAGTTCGGACCAGACCCTCTACTACGCCGGACTGCTGGTCGTGCTCGCCGTGCCGGCGGTCATCGGGATGTTCTGGGGCGCGCCGCTGATCTCCCGTGAACTGGAGACCGGCACCCACTACCTTGCGTGGAACCAGGGCGTCACCCGCACGCGCTGGCTGGCGACCAAGCTGGGCCTTGGTGCGGCGGCCTCCATGACCGCTGCCGGACTGGCCGCACTCGCGGTGAGCTGGTGGAGCAGCCCCATCGACCGGGCTGTCAACGACGGTGGAGCGACGGACACGTACTTCCCACGGCTCGACCCCGTGGCCTTCGCCGCACGCGGTGTCGTTCCCATGGCCCATGCCGCCTTCGCCTTCGTCCTGGGCGTCGCCCTCGGCCTCGTCATCCGCCGCACCCTGGCCGCGATGGCAACCACGCTCGTCGTCTACGCCGCCGTCCAGATCGCTGTGCCGATGTGGGGACGGCCTCATCTGGCCGCCCCGGATCAGACCAGCGTGCCGATCACGACCGGTATCCCCATCAGCATCCAGGAGGGCGGGAAGCAGATCGCCGCGCATCCCGAAGTGCCCGGGGCCTGGGAAACCTCCCAGCAGACTCTGAACGGCGCCGGTCAGCCGTCCTCCCTGCCGTCGTCCTTCGCCGAGTGCCTGCGCACCGAGTCGGCCCCGCCCACCCCGCAGCAACTCGACGGCTGCATCGCCGACCTCGGTGCCCATGGCTATCAGCAGCAGGTGACGTACCAGCCCGCCGGAAACTTCTGGGCACTTCAATGGGCCGAGACCGGGCTCTACCTCGGCCTCGCCCTGGCCCTGGCCGGGTTCTGCGCCTGGTGGATCCGCCGCCGAGTGACCTGACAGACGCCAGTCCCACTACGGGAGTAACCGCGAGGGGCAGCCGGGACCCGGCTGCCCCTCGCGGCGTCGGCAGAGCCCTCTCACCACTCAAGATCAATCTCGCCGATATCGGCTGCCCCGCGGGCCCCATGGCTCGTACAGGCACCGGTTCGTCGGCGCGGCGGCCCCCGTTCCCAACCCCACGGGCGCCGGCGCCTGACGGCCGCCGGACGCCCGGTTCAACGAGCCACCGGAGCCTCGTCGATCACGGCTCAGGAGCGGCGCGAAGCGGTGACGGCGCCGGCCCGGGAGCGGTGGGCATGGATCTCTCCGTGGTGGTCCACGGCCCAGCCGATCAACTGCGTGGCGATCTCGTGCAGGCCGCGGCCGAGCGGGGTGAGGGCGTACTCCACACGCGGCGGAACCTCGGCGTAGGCGGTGCGCGTGATCAGGCCGTCCTCGACGAGCTGGCGCAGCGTGTGAGTGAGCATGCGCTGGGAAATGCCGGGGATCCGGCGCTGCAGGTCGGTGTAGCGCAGTGGGCCGCTCTCCAGGACGGCGATGATCAGCGTGCTCCATTTGTCGCCGACCCGGTCCAGCACCTGCCGGATGGAGGCCATGTGCTCGGCGGGGATGCTCGCGCACGGCCCGGTCGCGGCCGCCATCTCCGTATCGCTGCTGTCCGGCATAGCGTCCATTCCTCTCCGTCGCGCACACCCATGTGCCTTTTGTAACGACTTCCATACTGGCGCATCATGGCGCTACGAACAAAAAGTAGGAATTGAATCTCCTCGAAGGGGCAACCGCCATGTCGTACCTGCTGCACATCGACTCCTCCTCGCTCGGCGAGGCCTCCGTCTCCCGCCAGGTCGCCCGGTCCTTCCGCGACCGGTGGCAGGGCCCGGTCGTCCACCGCGACCTCGCCGCCTCTCCGGTGCCGCACCTGACGGCGGCGGGCGTCACCGCCCGCGACACCACCCCGGACCGGCACACCCCCGAGCAGGCCAAGGCCCAGGCACTGCAGGACGAGCTGATCGAGGAGTTCGTCGGCGCGGGCGCGTACCTGTTCACGGTGCCGCTGTACAACCTGTCCATGCCGTCGGCGTTCAAGGCGTGGCTGGACCAGATCCTCGTCATGGACCGCACCTTCACCCACACCGGCGCCGCTCCGGCATCGGGCCGCCCCGCCCTGCTGATATCCGCCCGTGGCGGCAGCTACGGCCCCGGCGCTCCCAGGGAGGGCATGGACTACCTGGTGCCCACGCTGGAAACCGTCCTGGGCCACGACGACCTTCTCGGCCTGGATGTCACCACCGTGACGCCCGAGCTGACCATGGCCCCCCACGCACCGGCCCTCGCCTCACTCCTCCCCCTGCACGAGGCATCCATGACGGCCGCCCACGAACAGGCCCGCGCTCTCGCCACGGACTTCGGCACCGCACGGGCCGCCTGACGCCGCACCATCCACTGCGGGCGGACGTTCCGGCCGGCTCAGGATCCGGGCTTCGCACGGAACGCCGCACGCACCATCCCCGTCCCGGAAACGGCCATCCCGACGATGGCCATCGCCACCAGGAGGCCGGCCGGTGACGGCCGCACGGTGAGCAGCAGCGCGACCGGGGCCAGCGCGCCCGCGGCCACCGCCGAGATCAGTCCGACCGCCCAGCGCAGGACGCGCGGGACAGGGCGGGTCAGCGCGATGAGCGCTCCGGTCAGCGCGGCGACCACCATCGCCGTCACCAGCAGTTCTCCCCAGGACACACCGGGCATGTCCAGCCCGAACCTGTCCTCGCGTATCTCACTGCTGCTGACGGTCCAGAACCACAGGGCGGCGCCCAGGGCCGCCTCACCGACTGCACAGAATGCGAAGTAGTAGCTCTTCGTGTGGAGTACTGCGGCTCTTTTCCCCATGGCTGGACCTTAGTTCGGCTTCTCAACGAGGGGGCCGCGCACGGGAGATCACCAGTGCTGCGGACCGCCGGTCATGACGACGGCCCCCGGCGATGCCGGGGGCCGAGGCGTCCGTGTGCGTCGGGTCGGGTCGGGTCGGGCCGACTACGGCAGGTTCCGCGCCATCACGATCCGCTGGACCTGGTTGGTGCCCTCGTAGATCTGGGTGATCTTCGCGTCCCGCATCATCCGCTCCACCGGATAGTCCCGCGTGTAGCCGTAGCCGCCGAGCAGCTGGACCGCGTCGGTGGTGATCTCCATCGCGACGTCGGAGGCGAAGCACTTGGCCGCGGCGCCGAAGAAGGTGAGGTCGCTGTCGAGGCGCTCGGACTTGGCGGCGGCCGAGTAGGTGAGCTGGCGGGCCGCCTCCAGCTTCATGGCCATGTCGGCGAGCATGAACTGGATGCCCTGGAAGTCGCCGATCGGCTTGCCGAACTGCTTGCGCTCCTGGACGTAGCCCTTGGCGTAGTCGAGCGCGCCCTGGGCGACGCCGAGGGCCTGCGCCGCGATCGTGATGCGGGTGTGGTCGAGGGTCTTCATCGCGGTGGCGAAGCCGGTGCCCTCCTCGCCGATCATGCGGTCGGCGGGGATGCGGACGTTGTCGAAGTAGACCTCGCGGGTCGGGGAGCCCTTGATGCCGAGCTTCTTCTCCGGGGCGCCGAAGGAGACGCCCTCGTCCGACTTCTCGACGACGAACGCCGAGATGCCCTTGGAGCGCTTGGTCGGGTCGGTGACCGCCATGACCGTGTAGTACTCGGAGACGCCCGCGTTGGTGATCCAGCGCTTCACGCCGTTGAGGACCCAGAAGTCGCCGTCGCGGACGGCCTTGGTCTTCATGCCGGCCGCGTCCGAGCCCGCGTCGGGCTCGGAGAGGGCGTACGAGAACATGCCGTCGCCCTTGGCGAGCGGGCCCAGGTACTTCTTCTTCAGGTCCTCGGAGCCGGAGAGGATCACCGGGAGCGAGCCGAGCTTGTTCACGGCGGGGATCAGGGAGGAGGAGACGCAGGCGCGGGCCACCTCCTCGATCACGATGACCGTGGCGAGCGCGTCGGCGCCGGCGCCGCCGTACTCCTCCGGGACGTGGACCGCGTGCAGGTCGGCGGCGGTCAGGGCGTCCAGGGCCTCCTGCGGGAAGCGGGCCTCCTCGTCGACCGCGGCCGCGAACGGGGCGATCTTCGCCTCGGCGAGCGCACGCACCGACTCACGGAGCATCTCGTGCTCCTCCGCCGGACGGTACAGGTCGAAATCGGTCGAACCCGCCAAGACTCTCACTCCCCAAGGATGCTAACTACCGTTAAGTAACCCAATTTTAGGCGCCTGCCCCGGCAATGGCATATGAGCTGGGGCCGTGAGCTTCGCGACAACCGGAATGGAGCGATTCAGAGGCACGACTATGCTCGTTCACCGCACGTCTGTCCGCATCTCACAGGAGCACTACATGGCCCTCAGGATCACTGTGATCGGCACCGGCTACCTCGGCGCCACCCACGCCGCGGCCATGGCGGAACTGGGCTTCGAAGTGCTGGGGCTCGATGTCGTGCCCGAGAAGATCGAAATGCTGTCGGCCGGCCGGGTCCCGATGTACGAGCCGGGGCTGGAAGAGATCCTGCAGAAGCACGTCGCCGGCCTCCCGGGCGCCAGCGGGCGGCTGCGCTTCACCACCTCGTGGGAAGAGGTGGCGGAATTCGGCGATGTGCACTTCGTCTGCGTGAACACCCCGCAGAAGCACGGCGAGTACGCCTGCGACATGAGCTACGTGGACAGCGCCTTCGAATCCCTCGCACCGCATCTGACCAGGCCCGCCCTGGTCGTCGGCAAGTCCACCGTGCCGGTCGGCTCCGCGGCCCGGCTGGCCGCCCGGCTGGCCGGGCTCGCACCCGTGGGCGCCGACGCCGAGCTGGCCTGGAACCCGGAGTTCCTGCGCGAGGGCTTCGCCGTCAAGGACACCCTGCACCCGGACCGGATCGTCGTCGGGGTGGAGAGCGAGCGGGCCGAGAAGCTGCTGCGCGAGGTGTACGCCGTACCGGTCGCGGAGGGGTCCCCGCTCGTGGTGACGGACTTCCCGACCGCCGAGCTGGTGAAGACCGCCGCCAACTCCTTCCTCGCCACCAAGATCTCCTTCATCAACGCCATGGCGGAGGTCTGCGAGGCCGCCGACGGCGATGTGGCGAAGCTCGCCGAGGCGCTCGGTCACGACGAGCGGATCGGGAAGAAGTTCCTGCGGGCGGGCATCGGCTTCGGCGGCGGCTGCCTCCCCAAGGACATCCGTGCCTTCATGGCCCGCGCCGGTGAGCTGGGCGCCGACCAGGCGTTGACCTTCCTCCGCGAGGTCGACTCCATCAACATGCGGCGCCGCGGCCACATGGTGGAGCTGGCCCGGGAGGCCGTCGGCGGCGGATCGTTCCTCGGCAAGCGGGTGGGCGTCCTGGGCGCCGCCTTCAAGCCGGACTCGGACGACGTACGCGATTCGCCCGCCCTGAACGTCGCCGGACAGATCCACCTCCAGGGCGGCCAGGTCACGGTCTACGACCCGAAGGGCATGGACAACGCCCGCCGCCTCTTCCCCACGCTCGGTTACGCGGACACCGCCCTGGACGCCGTGCGCGGCGCCGATGTGGTGCTGCACCTGACGGAGTGGAGCGAGTTCCGCGAGCTGGACCCGGCGGTGCTGGGCGAGGCCGCCGGCCGCCGGATCATCCTGGACGGGCGCAACGCGCTGGACCCCGTGGTGTGGCGCGAGGCCGGGTGGACGTACCGGGCGATGGGCCGGCCGAAGGCCTGAGCAGCTGAGCCTTCTCAGCCTTGTCGCGCGCGGTACGCGCGCATTTTCGCGCGGGCGCCGCACACCGACATCGAGCACCAGCGGCGGCGCCCCCGCCGGGCTGCGGTCGTAGTACGCCCAGCGGCAGTCCGCCGCCTCGCACGCCTTGAGCCGGGCCCAGGTGCCCTCGGCCGACGCGGTCGCGACGGCCACCGCGATCCGGGCGGTCAGCCCGGGCGGGTCCTCCACCGGACGCAGCACCGCCTCCCCCGCCTCGTCCACGGCGACGCGCAGGGGCGCGTCGGCGAGCAGCCGGTCGAGCCGGGAGACCGAGTCCTCCTCGGGCGGGCGGTGGCCCGCGTGGGGCGGTCGGACGCCCCCGGCCGTGGCTCAGAGAGCCGGGGCGTCCAGTTGCTCGATCGTCGCGTGGGACGGGCCGCGGCGGCCGCTCAGGTCCCTGGCCACGTCCTCGGCGGCGCGCAGCACCCGTACCGCGTTCTGCCAGGTGAGCTTGGCCAGGTCGGCTGCGGACCAGCCGCGGGCCAGCAGCTCCGCGATCAGGTTCGGGTAGCCCGCCACGTCCTCAAGGCCCTGCGGCAGGAACGCCGTGCCGTCGTAGTCGCCGCCGATGCCGACGTGGTCGATGCCCGCGACCTCACGCATGTGGCCGAGGTGGTCGGCGATCGTGGCGACGGTGGCCATCGGGCGGGGGTTCGCCGCCTCGAACGCGGCGTGGACCTTCATCGCCCGCTCGGTGGTGTCCAGGTGGTGCAGGCCGTGCGCGCGCATGTTCTCGTCCGCGGACCGGGTCCAGGCGACGGCCTCCGGCAGGACGAACTTCGGCACGAAGGTCGCCATCGCGATGCCGCCGTTGGCCGGGAGCTGCGCGAGGACGTCGTCGGGGATGTTGCGCGGGTGGTCACAGATCGCCCGCGACGAGGAATGCGAGAACATCACCGGTGCGGTGGAGGTGGCGAGCGCGTCGCGCATCGTCGTCGCCGCGACGTGCGAGAGGTCGACCAGCATGCCGGTGCGGTTCATCTCCCGTACGACCTCGTGGCCGAACGCCGAGAGACCGCCGACGCCCGGGTCGTCGGTCGCCGAGTCGGCCCAGGCGATGTTGTCGTTGTGGGTGAGCGTCATGTAGCGGACGCCGAGCGCGTGCAGGGCGCGCAGGGTACCCAGCGAGTTGTTGATGGAGTGGCCGCCCTCGGCGCCCATCAGGGAGGCGATACGGCCCTCGGCGCGGGCCGCCTCCATGTCGTCGGCCGTCAGCGCGCGGCGCAGGTCGGCGGGGTGGCGCTCCAGTAGTTCGGCGACCGCGTCGATCTGTTCCAGGGTGGCGCTGACGGCGTCCTCGCCCGCCATGTCGGACCGTACGTAGACGGACCAGAACTGGGCGCCGACGCCGCCGGCTCGCAGCCGGGGGATGTCGGTGTGCAGATGGGCCGACTGGTCGGTGGCGATGTCCCGCGCGTCCAGGTCGTAGTTGACCTGCTCGCGCAGCGCCCACGGCAGGTCGTTGTGACCGTCCACGACGGGGTGCTCCGCGAGGAGTTCCCGGGCCTTCTCCAGCTGGTCCATCGCTGCCCTACTTTCCGAAGCCGAAGGAGTCCGCGCCCTGCACCTTGCTGCGCAGGCGCTTGCCCTTCTCGGTGGCCTGGTCGTTCAGCTCCTTCTGGAACTCGACCATGCGGGCCTGCAGCTCGCCGTCGTGCGCGGCGAGGATGCGGGCCGCCAGCAGGCCGGCGTTGCGTGCGCCGCCGACCGAGACGGTGGCGACGGGGACGCCGGCGGGCATCTGCACGATGGAGAGCAGGCTGTCCATGCCGTCCAGGTACTTCAGCGGCACCGGTACGCCGATGACCGGCAGCGGGGTGACCGAGGCGAGCATGCCGGGCAGGTGGGCGGCGCCGCCCGCCCCGGCGATGATCGCCTTCAGGCCGCGGCCCGCGGCGTGCTCGCCGTACGCGATCATCTCGTGCGGCATGCGGTGGGCGGAGACGACGTCGACCTCGTAGCGGATCTCGAACTCGTCGAGGGCCTTGGCCGCTGCTTCCATGACCGGCCAGTCGGAGTCGGAGCCCATGACGATGCCGACGACCGGCGCGGCGGAGGCGGGGGAAGTCATTCGGTGATCGTTCCTCGCAGGTAGTCGGCCGCGTGCCGGGCGCGCTCACGCACATCCGCCAGGTCGTCGCCGTAGGTGTTGACGTGACCGACCTTGCGGCCGGGCTTCACGTCCTTGCCGTACATGTGGATCTTGAGCTGCGGGTCACGGGCCATGCAGTGCAGGTACGCCTGGTACATGTCCGGGTAGTCGCCGCCCAGGACGTTGCTCATGACCGTCCAGGTGGCGCGCGGGCGGGGGTCGCCGAGCGGCAGGTCCAGGACGGCCCGGACGTGGTTGGCGAACTGTGAGGTGATCGCGCCGTCCTGGGTCCAGTGCCCGGAGTTGTGCGGGCGCATCGCCAGCTCGTTGACGAGGATGTGGCCGTCACGGGTCTCGAAGAGCTCGACGGCGAGGTGGCCGACGACACCGAGCTCCGCGGCGATCCGCAGGGCGAGCTGCTGGGCCTCACCGGCGAGCTTCTCGCTCAGCTCGGGGGCCGGTGCGATGACCGTGTCGCAGACGCCGTCGACCTGGACCGACTCGACGACCGGGTAGGCCACGGCCTGGCCGTGCGGCGAGCGGACGATGTTGGCCGCCAGCTCCCGTACGAAGTCGACCTTCTCCTCGGCGAGGACCGGGACACCGGCCCGGAAGGGGTCGGCCGCGTCCGCCTCGGAGCGGACCACCCAGACGCCCTTGCCGTCGTAGCCGCCGCGCACCGTCTTGAGGATGACCGGGAAGCCTCCCGCCTCCTCGGCGAAGGCCGCGGCGTCGGCCGGGTCCTTCACGATGCGGTGGCGGGGGCACGGCGCGCCGATCTCGGTGAGCTTCGCGCGCATCACCCCCTTGTCCTGCGCGTGCACCAGCGCGTCGGGGCCGGGGCGCACGGGGATGCCGTCCGCCTCCAGGGCCCGCAGATGCTCGGTGGGCACGTGCTCGTGATCGAAGGTGATCACGTCACAGCCGCGCGCGAAGGCACGCAGCGTCTCCAGATCGCGATAGTCGCCTACGACGACTTCATTCACGACCTGGGCCGCCGAGTCCTGAGCGGTGTCACTGAGGAGCTTGAACTTGATGCCGAGGGGGATGCCCG
Organism: Streptomyces sp. NPDC058221; assembly: GCF_042882365.1. Taxonomy (NCBI): domain Bacteria; kingdom Bacillati; phylum Actinomycetota; class Actinomycetes; order Kitasatosporales; family Streptomycetaceae; genus Streptomyces; species Streptomyces sp. NPDC058221. The sequence goes on from NZ_JBHVWF010000098.1 coordinate 11,654, forward strand.
CCTCGTGGGTCATACGGGCGAGCTGACCGCCACCGACCATGCCGACTACCGGGAACGTCACTCCTCCAGGGTATCCGCCCGCTCCGGGGGCACCTGACGATGGCCTGTGCACGGCCGCCGGGGCGGGGTTCCGGGTGTCACAGGTGCGCCACACCTGTACCGGTACTCACAGGCAGCCGACGGGCGGGCTGGTTAGCATGGCCGGGTTGACGGAACCTGAAGACGAACCGACGGACGAACCGACAGACGGGCTGAGCCATCACCATGAGCGAACGGGGCGCACTGCGGGCCCGGCTGGATCTGCTGGCCCGGGAGATCGCCAAGTTCGGCGTGGTCGGTGCGGTCGGTCTGGTCGTCAATATCGCGGTATCCAACCTGCTGTGGCGCTACACGGACATCCCGACGGTGCGAGCAGGTCTGCTCGCGACGTTCGTCGCCATCCTCTGCAACTACGTCGGCTTCCGGTACTGGACGTACCGGGACCGCGACAAGAGCGGGCGGACGCGGGAACTCACGCTGTTCCTGCTGTTCAGCGCGGTGGGGGCGGTCATCGAGACCGGGGTTCTGTACGCGGCGACGTACGGGTTCGGCTGGAACAGCCCGGTCCAGAGCAATGTCTTCAAGATCGTCGGGATCGGGGTCGCGACGCTGTTCCGCTTCTGGTCCTACCGGAGCTGGGTGTTCAAGGCGCTGCCTGACAAAGAGGGCGTGCTGAGTAAGGCGGGAGAGCCGGTGGAGCCCGGGGCGCCCGCGGTTTCTGTGCCGTCGCCTGTGCCGGCGCCTGTGCCTGCGCCCGCGCCTGCCGTACGGGTCGAGGCGGCGGATACGGCTCGACGGTAGGCCCGGGGGCGGAGCCCCCGGTTGCCGGGTGGGCTCGTCACCTCACCGGGCGTTCCGGTTCTTTTCTGTTCAGGGCCACCCGGCTGAGGAACAGGGCGAAGACCGGGGGCTGCTGCTGGAGCAGTTCCAGGCGGCCGCCGTCCGCCTCTGCCAGGTCCCTGGCGACCGCGAGGCCGATGCCCGTGGAGTTGCGGCCGCTGATGGTCCGCTCGAAGATCCGCGAGCCCAGGTCGGGCGGGACGCCCGGGCCCTCGTCCGTCACCTCGATGACCGCCTGGTTGCCGGTGACCCGGGTGCGCAGGGCGACCGTACCGCCGCCGTGCATCAGCGAGTTCTCGATCAGTGCGGCCAGCACCTGCGCGACCGCGCCCGGGGTGCCGACGGCCCGCAGGCCCTGCTTGCCGGAGCGGACGATCGCGCGGCCCTCGCCGCGGTAGGCCGGGCGCCATTCCTCGATCTGCTGCTTGACGACCTCGTCGAGGTCGAAGACGACGGCCGAGCCGGTCCGCGGGTCGCGGGCGTTGGTCAGCAGGCGCTGCACCACGTCCGTGAGCCGCTCGACCTGGGTGAGGGCGATGTTCGCCTCCTCCTTCACCGTGTCCGGGTCGTCGGTGACGGAGATCTCCTCGATCCGCATGGAGAGCGCGGTCAGCGGCGTACGCAGCTGGTGGGAGGCGTCGGCGGCGAGCCGGCGCTCCGCGGTGAGCATCCGGGCGATCCGTTCCGCCGATGAGTCGAGCACATCGGCGACCCGGTCCAGCTCCGGCACCCCGTACCGTTTGTGGCGCGGGCGCGGGTCGCCGGAGCCCAGGCGTTCCGCGGTCTCGGCCAGGTCGGTGAGCGGCGAGGTCAGCTTGTTGGCCTGGCGTACGGCCAGGAGCACGGCGGAGACGATGGCCAGAAGCGCCACCGCGCCGATGATCATCAGGGTGCGGCCGACCTCGCGGGTGACGGCGGAGCGGGACTCCTCGATGGTGACCCGCTCACCGCGCTCACCCTTCTCCGTGGCACTGATCACGCTGCCGCTGGGGCGCTTGCCCACCTCGATCGGGGCGCGGCCGGGCATCTTCACCAGGGCGTAGCGCTTGTCGTCGACCTGTTCGGCCAGCACCCCGGGGTTGATCCGCTCGGCGCCGAGCAGCCGGCTCTCGATGACGCTGATCACCCGCAGCGCCTCCGAGTCGACGCTCTCCTGGGCGCTGCTGCTGATGGTGCGGGTCTCGACGATGACGAGGGAGACGCCGAAGACGGCGATCACCACGAGCACCACGGCGAGGGTGGAGTTGATCAGTCTTCGGCGCATGAGTGTTTCTGTACGTCAGCTCTTCTCGAAGCGGAAGCCGACGCCCCGGACCGTGGCGATGTAGCGCGGATTGGCGGCGTCGTCCCCGAGCTTCTTGCGGAGCCAGGAGATGTGCATGTCGAGCGTCTTGGTGGACGACCACCAGGTGGTGTCCCAGACCTCGCGCATCAGCTGGTCGCGGGTGACGACCCGGCCCGCGTCGCGCACCAGGACCCGCAGCAGGTCGAACTCCTTGGCGGTGAGCTGGAGTTCCTCGTCACCCATCCAGGCCCTGTGCGACTCGACGTCGATCCTGACGCCGTGGGTGGCGGGCTGCGGGGCGGGCTCGGTGGCCCCGCGGCGCAGCAGCGCCCGGACCCGGGCCAGCAGTTCGGCCAGCCGGAAGGGCTTGGTGACGTAGTCGTCGGCGCCGGCGTCGAGGCCGACGACCGTGTCGACCTCGTCGGCGCGGGCGGTCAGCACCAGGACGGGCACGGTGTGGCCTTCGGCGCGGAGCCTGCGGGCGACTTCGAGGCCGTCCATCCCGGGCAGCCCCAGGTCGAGTACGACCAGATCGATGCCGCCCTGGAGGCCGGCGTCGAGTGCGGTCGGACCGTCTTCGCGGACCTCGACCTCGTAACCCTCCCGACGCAGGGCGCGGGCCAGCGGCTCCGAGATGGATGCGTCGTCCTCGGCGAGCAGTACACGGGTCATGGAGTGATGGTAGTCCGCGGATCGGACAAGGCGTGAGGTGATCCAACAGACCTGCGGGTCTGCGCCCCATTCGCAGGGGGACCTTCGAATGTGCGAGTGTGGTTGCACCTGGACCTGTGATCCATGTCTCAAGTCCTTCCATATCCCGCTCTGTCGTGTCGTATGGTGTCTCAACGCCTGTTGCACTACTCAAGGACCCTTGGGCAGCTATTAGCGCCGAGGGTCTCTTTTGTGTGCGGGGCTGGTACCCGCCAGTCCGGAAGTTTCAGTGAATGACCTGTGGGCCGGGCCCGGAGCGCCAATGAAGGCACCGGGTGTGGATCCCGACGCGGTGGGCGTGCCCGCGTCGGTGCCGGCCTCCCCCCACCGGGCGCGCACCGCTCAAGAGGCGACGCGCGTCCCGAGCAAGCAAGGATCGACCATGGCGTCCAGCCTGACGAAGGACCCGGCCAGCGCCCCTGGCACAGAGAAGACCTTCTTCGGCCACCCCCGCGGCCTGGCCACGCTCTTCATGACCGAGATGTGGGAGCGCTACAGCTTCTACGGCATGAAGGCACTGCTCCCGCTGTACCTGATCGCGCCCGGCGGCCTGCACATGAACGCCGCCACAGCGACAACGATCTACTCCGCCTACATGGCGATGGTCTACCTGCTCACCATGCCGGGCGGCTGGCTGGCCGACCGCTTCTGGGGGCCGCGCAAGACGGTCGCCATCGGTGGCGGTGTCGTCATCCTCGGCCACATCACGCTCGCCGTACCCAACTCGGCGACGTTCTTCGCGGGTCTCGCCCTCGTCGCACTCGGCTCCGGCCTGCTGAAGGCGAACATCTCCACGATGGTCGGCCACCTCTACAAGGGTCCGCAGGACCCGCGTCGTGACGGTGGCTTCACGCTCTTCTACATCGGCATAAACATCGGCGCCTTCCTCGCCCCGCTGTCCATCGGCACCGTCGGCGAGAACGTCAACTGGCACTTCGGCTTCGCGCTCGCCGCGGTCGGTATGGCGCTGGGCCTCGCCCAGTTCATGCTCGGCACCCGCCACCTGAGCCCGGAGAGCAATGTCGTCGCCACCCCCGCGACGGAGCAGGAGAAGCGCTCCGCTCTGCAGAAGGGCATGATCTGGCTGATCGTCGCGGTCGTCTTCTACGGCCTGCTCGCCGCCACCGGCAACTTCGTCGACTGGGCGGTACTGCCGATCACCATCGCCGGTCTGGTCATACCCGTCGCCGTCCTGGTCCGCATGAAGCGCGACAAGGAACTGACGAAGACAGAGCAGTCCAAGCTGTCGGGCTACATCTGGTTCTTCGTGGTCGCCGCCGTCTTCTGGATGATCTACGACCAGAACGGCTCGACCCTGTCGATCTTCGGTGAGAACTCGACGACGAACAGCCTGTTCGGATTCGACTTCCCCACGTCCTGGTACCAGTCGCTGAACCCGATCTTCGTCATGGCGGCGGCCCCCGTGGTCGCCTCGGCATGGCTGTGGCTGAACAAGCGGGGCAAGGAGCCGAGCACCGCCGTCAAGTTCGCCTCCAGCCTCGTCCTGATCGGCATCTCGTTCGTCGTCTTCATGATCCCGCTGATCGACACCGCCGCCAACGGCGGCCGGGTCAGCCCGATGTGGCTGGTGGCGATCTACTTCATCCAGACCGTGGCCGAGCTCTGCCTCTCCCCGGTCGGTCTGTCGGTCACCACGAAGATGGCGCCGGCGAAGTACAGCTCCCAGATGATGGGTGTCTGGTTCCTCGCGGTCACCGCCGGTGACTCCGTGACCGGTCTCCTCACGTCCCCGCAGCTCGGGGTCGATCTGAACACCTCGGGCGCCGTCGCCTTCGAGGCGGTCCTCGCGGTCATCGCCGGTGTCGGCATCTGGATGTACCGCAGGAAGGTCACCCAGCACATGAGCGACGCGAGCTGACCCCACAGCTCCGGCTGACACCGCAGCTCCGCAGGAAGGGGCCGTCGCACCGTGGAAACGGTGCGGCGGCCCCTTCCGTATGGGTACGCGCCTCAGCTCACCGGCCGGAGCGCAGCCTGCGCCACGGGGTGAACGTGAACACCGCGCCGCCCAGCAGGATCGCCGTGCCGGCGACCAGGCCGAGTGCGCGCAGGGCGCCGTTGTCCTCGGCTCCGGTGGCCGCGAGCCCGCCGCCGGAGGCCGTGCCGCCCGCTGCCGCCGCCGCTCCGCCCGAGCCCGCGGTGTCACCGCCGGACGCACCGCCCTCCTGCGCGGTGGTGTCGAGTTCGAGGGACGCCTTCGTGGCGCCCTTGACCGTGCACGGAATGTTGATCTTCGAGCCGCCCAGCGTGACGTCGATCGTCAGGGTGCCGGGTGTGAGGGTGGACTTGCCGGATGCTCCCGGCTTGTACGTGCCGGTCATGTCGGGCAGGTCGACCGGCTTGCCCGTTTTCAGCGGATCGGGGTTCCCCGGTCCGCTGACGGCGACTGAGCCCTTGTCGGCGCCGCCGACGACGATCTGCATCGACGGCTTGAGCGCACCGGCGGGCAGGTCGGCCGGGCTGTCCATCACGCCCTTGGCCGTCTTGACCGTGAGCCCGTAGCTGCCGCCGTCCTTCTTGGCGTTGACCGTCACCTTGGACTCGATGGAGGCGGGTCCCGGCGACTTGCAGGCGAAGTTGACCGCGACCTCCTTGCCCGGGAAGTCGGTGGCGCCACCGGTGCCCCCGGACCCTGCGGTGGTACCGCCGTCGTCCGAACCGCCGGTGTCCCCGCCGGTGGCCGTGCCCCCGGTGTCGGTACCGCCCGCGGTGTCCGTGCCCCCGGTGTCCGTACCCCCGGCGTCCGTACCGCCGGTGTCGGCCCCGCCGTCGGTCGTCCCACCGGTGTCCGTGCCGCCGGCCGTGGTTCCGCCGCCGTCCGTGACCTTGATCGTGGCGCCCGGCTTCACCGTCTCCTTCGGGGTGCACTTGGTGTCCGTGGAGATCGGCTTGGACACGTTGAGGTTGTACGCGTCCGGCGTCAGCGTCAGATCACCCGCCTTCTCCAGCTTCAGCGAGCCCTTCATGTCCGACATGATCATCGGGCTGTTCTTGGGGATCGGCGGGTTCTCCCGCGGTCCCTCCATCTTCAGGTCTCCGGTCGTGGCGCCACCCAGCTTGATGGTGCCGGTCGGTTTGACGGTGTCCTTGTCGAGATCGAGAACGTCGGGGTTGTCGGAGGCACCCTTGACCGTCTTCCACACCACCTCGACGGTGTCCCCGACCTTCGCCTCGGCGGGCGCGGTCAGCTGCACCTGGGTGGTGCCCTCGACGGGCGGCAGTCCGGAGATGGCCGGGGGTATGCACTCCGTCTTGTACGAGATGTCGGCGGCCTGGGCAGGGCTCGCGGCCAGCAGCATGCCCGCCCCGCCGATCATCATCGCGACTCCCGCCGCGACCGTCCTGCGTTGCGTACTCACGAATGTCCCTTCGTCGTCGGTCTGTGCTCTGACGGTGCGGAATCAGGGGTGAACCACGGCAGCGCGGTCGTGGTGGTGCTCGCGCCCGTCGCGGGCGCGGGGGCCGGCGGCGGCGCGGGGGCCCGCCGCAGCCTCGGCAGCCTGGCCGTCACATCGGCGAGCCGGTCGGGGCCCCGCCTGGGCCGGCCCGCCGCGTGCGCGGACCGCGGCCGTACCTTGTCGACGACCGCCATACCGATCCGGAACACGGCGGCGGGCACGACGAGGCAGAGCAGGATCCAGAAGAGCGTCACGCCCCACGGGCGGCCCACCCCCCACGGCTGCTCGGCCAGCACCTTCGTGCCGTACTTCAGGGAGACCTGGTAGTCGCCGTGCGCGCCCGCCGTGAGCTCGACGGGAAGTTCGATCCGCGCCTTGCGGCCGGGCTCGATGGTGCCGCGCCACTGCCGGTCCTCCCACTGCGGGGCATAGACGCCATGGGCGGTGCCCACCTTGAAGACCGGGTCCTTGACCGCGGCCGAGCCCAGATTGCCGACGGTGAGGACGAGCCGGCGGGACGGCGGTGCCCCGAACCAGGTCAGGATCCCGCTGTCACCCTCCAGCCGGGTGGTGGCGAGGACGGCGAGCTTTCCGTCGCCGGTCTGCTTGGGCAGCGCGGCGACGGGATGTCCGGCGACGACGAACACGGCGTCGGCCACGGACTGGTCCCCCGTGACGGTGGCGACGTGCACCACGCAGGGGCACGGTACGGGCGGCTCGGCGACGGGCAGCTTCTTGGCGAACGCACCCTTGGAGTCGGTGGTGACGGCGCGCCCGTCCGCGTTGGCACAGGAGTTGGTGCCGCCGATCACCCCACGGGCCGGGGTGGACCGACCGCAGATCAGCATCATCAGCAGGGTGTCCGCGTGCCAGCCGCTGCCCTTGACGGTGATCTCGCCGCCCTTGCCCGCCTGTTTCCCGGAGAGCGTGACGGCCGGCTTCGGGTCCGCCGCGCTCCGCCCGGTGGCCTGGGCGCCGGTCGCGGTCAGCAGCAGGGCGGGCAGTATCGCGGCGAGCAGGGCTGCGAGCAGCAGGGCCGCCCGCCCGCGGCCGCCGCTCCGGAATGCCTCCGGTCCGGTCCGTCCAGTCACGATTCCGCTCCCGCCTTCACCAAGTGCCTCTCGTCGGAATGCTGTTGATCGTCCAGTGACGGCACGGCCCCGCCGTCGCGCCCGCTCCGCCGCGCTCCACGCCGGCGCCGGTAGCCGTACGCGCCCGCGGCTGCCGCGGCCAGGAGCAGCGCCGCGCCCACGCTCAGCCCCACCCACGGGACGAAGAGCGCCGAGGCCGTCGCCTCGTCGTGCGCACCGCCCGCCGCCGTCACCCGCAGCCGCACGGTGGCCGAGTCGAAAGCGGGGGTGTCCCGCCACGGTTCGGTGAGCCGCACCCGCTGCCCCGGCAGCAACTCGACCGGCAGGGCCCGGGCTCCGCGTCTCAGCAGGGAGCCGAACACCCCGTCGGCGCTGACCGCGAGGCGGGGTGCGAGGACCGCGTTGCCCCGGTTGACCAGCGTGTAGTGGATGGTCCGCCCGGACACCGTGACGTCCTCGACCGTGAGCGCGGCCAGCGTCGGTCCGCCGACCCGCAGCTGGACCCGGACGCCCACCGAGCGGCCGCCGCTCTCGGCGACGATCGCCCCCGGGTGGTCACCGGGCAGCGCGTCCTGCGGCACGGTGACGGAGACGGGCACATCGGCGCGGGTCCGGCCGGGCACGGTCACCTTGTCGGTGGCCGTCCGCAGCCAGGCCCCGGTACCGGTGGAGCCGTTCGCGCCGCGTACCGCGAAGCCGCCGTTCGCGGTGTTGTACGCATCGGCGCCGCGCAGCCGTACGGTGACCGGCTCCGGGCCCGGGTTGGTCACCGAGAGCCGGTCCTCCAGGACGCTGCCCGGCAGTCCCTCCAGATAGAAGGACGGTCTGCCGCCGTCCTTGCCGGCGCCGTTCGCCGCGGGCTGCGCCGTCCACGCCGGGGCGGCCGGGTGCTCGGTGGCACCGGCCGCCCCGGTCATGGCGACGGTCCACCACAGGGCGACGAGCAGCGGTACGGCAAGGACGGTTCGGGTGGCGTGACCGGTCAACGGCGGCATGGGCGGCTCCCTGGTGCGTGACGGCGGCGGCGGTTCGCGGGGGTCAGCCCGTGGCCCGCTGCCCGCGCCTGGTCAGCCACAGCACCCCTGCGGCACCCGTGAGCAGCACCGTGCCGCCGAGCGTGCCGAGCGCCACCGCGGAGTCGAGCGGTCCCGTCTTCGGCAGCGAGCTGTTGGTGTCCGGTGCGCTCTGTGCCCCGCCGCTCGTGCTGCCGCCCGTGCTCCCGCTCCCGCCCGCGCCCTTGACGTCGAGGGTGAGCGAGGGGCCGGGGTTGTTGCCCGGGGTGCACGTTGTCGTCGTGCCGAGCGCCTTGATGGTGAGCACCCCGGCGGTGAAGTCGACCTTGCCGCTCTTCTTCGGGGTGTAGGTGCCCGACAGATCACTGATCTTGATGGGGCTGTTGGCAGGGATCGCGGCGGAGTTGGCCGGTCCCTTGACATTGACCTGTCCCGAGTCGGCGCCGCCCACCTTGATCACCGCGCTCGGGTTCATCGCCCCCTTGCCCAGTTCGACCGGGCTGGAGGAGACGCCCTTCTGGAAGGACATCGTGAGTGTGTAGCCGCTGCCGCTCTTGACGCTCTTGATGTCGATGGGCGACACCGCGGCCTTGTCCCCGATCGGGGTCTTGCACTTGTAGTTGACGTCCACGACCGTCGCGTGGGCGGCGGGCGCGGCCATCAGCACCACCGCCCCCGCCAGCCCGGACGCCAGCGCGAGAGCTGTTCGCTTCTGGTACGACACCTCGAATTCCCCTCATGCCGGGAGTCGCCGTGCGCCGCTTGCACGCGGCCCAAATAGCTGACGACACATCAGATTGGGCGCTCAAGGTACGCCCGGGGCCTTGTGGAGGGAAGACAAAGAGCGCGCCGATCCGGCGCGCTCTTCAAGGGGGGCATGAGACCCCGGGGGTACGGCCCGGGGGCGGGGCGGGAAACGTGCGGAGGGGCCGCCGGCCCTTCGCCCGGGTCAGGCCGGGGCGGCCAGCTCAGCCCAGACGGTCTTGCCGGGCTCACCCGGCACGCGTACGACTCCCCAGTCCAGGCAGAGCCGCTGCACGATGAACATGCCGTGCCCGCCGGGCCGCCCGGCCCGGTGCGGAGTGCGCGGTGCGGGCTGTCCCGCACCCGCGTCGGCGACCTCGACCCGCAGCGCCTTCGGCGTGCTTGCGATACGGAGCTCGTCGGGACCGTCCGCGTGCAGGCACGCATTGGTGACCAGCTCGGAGACGACCAGCAGGACATCCTCGGCTGCCGCACGGCGGTCGGCGGTCGAGGCGGGCAGCCAGCCCCAGTCATGGAGCGCCTGGCGGGCGAAATCCCGGGCCGCCGGCACGATGCCGCTGACCTGCCGCAGCGACAGTGTGCGCCACTGCCGCTCGACGGGCTCGGCGGGGGGAGCGTCTGCGCCCGCGTCCGCGCGGGTGTCCGCGTCGGCACGTGCACCCACGCCTGCGCCCTCCGGCTCGCGGCCGAGGTCGCCCGGCGGATGCTGCCGGGTGGTGCTCATCAGCGCTTCACCTCACCGATTCACCAATGTCGCCATTGAACAGATACAGATACGAATAGAGATACGGACACTGATACAGGCACCGGACGGATACGGAGCGTGCAGCTCGCCGAGGGCTCGCCGGGGTGTCTCCTGCCCGGCCGAATCGTGACAACACCCACTTCGCCTACGCGGATCGCGTGACGCGGGCAACACATGGGGCTCCCGAGGCGGTGAAACGCGCCACGATCAGCTGTCCAGGGCCTCTTCGAGCGAGCCGTGGACCGTGAAAACCGCCTCGGCCCCGGTGATCTCGAAGACCCGCGCCACCACCGGCAGCATTCCGGCCAAATGGACCCCTCCCCCGGCCGCCTCCGCCTTGAGTCGGGCACCGAGCAGCACGTTCAGCCCGGTGGAATCACAGAATTCGAGTTGCGAGCAGTCCACCACCAGGCGCGCACGCCCTTGCTCGACCGCGTTCTCCAGCGGTTCACGCAGCAGATCGGCGGTGTGGTGATCGAGCTCACCCACCGGCGTCACAACCTCACTGCGGCCCACGGTCCGGGCCTCGACCTGAAGCCGCCCCCGGTTCGCGCTGCCGACCGTCCCGCGGTCCATGCCCGTCCCTCTTAACCGATCGTCACTGTCTGCATAGCTATGCATGCAAATGAGTTGCAGCTCTCGCTGACGTACCTAAAACAGTACGCGTTCCGTGCACCACGCGGTAGCCGAAGACCTCAACAAACCGGACATATGGCGGCAATTGGAGCTTGTAACGACCCGCAAGGACCGGGTAAGGGTAGGGGGACACCCAAAACACGGCCGGCTTTGGAGGCGCCGCTTCACCGCAGGAACACGTATGGGCATCGGCAGCCATATGCCGAGAACGATGGAGGAGACCATGTCACCCCGGCTCGACGAACCGCGTACCCACAACGCGGCGTCGGCATGTCCTCAGGGACTGACCGAATCAGACTCCCCTGCTGCGACCGTCCTGGACGGTACGCGCAACAGCATCACCAGCAGTGGCAGTGACACCAGCAGTACCGAAGGCATCACCGACGGACTCGCGGACCTTCCCGAGATCCCGCCCTACTCCGCAATGGGGCCGCTGGACGCCAGGGCACTCTCGAAGACGCTCTTCGCCCGGCTGGAGTCCCTCGACGAGGGCACCCACGAGTACTCCTACGTACGCAACACGCTCGTCGAGCTGAACATGGCCCTGGTCAAGTTCGCCGCCGCCCGGTTCCGCTCCCGCAGCGAACCGATGGAAGACATCATCCAGGTCGGCACCATCGGCCTGATCAAGGCGATCGACCGCTTCGAGCTCAGCCGCGGCGTCGAGTTCCCCACCTTCGCGATGCCGACCATCGTCGGCGAGATCAAGCGCTTCTTCCGCGACACCAGCTGGTCCGTGCGCGTACCGCGCCGCCTGCAGGAGCTGCGGCTCGACCTGGCCAAGGCGGGCGACGAGCTCGCCCAGCAGCTGGACCGAGCGCCCACCGTGGGCGAGCTCGCCGACCGCCTGGGCATCAGCAACGAAGAGGTCGTCGAAGGCATGGCCGCGAGCAACGCGTACACCGCGAGCTCGCTGGACGCCAAGCCGGAGGAGGACGAGAACGACGGCGCGCTGGCCGACCGGATCGGCTACGAGGACCACGGACTCGAAGGCATCGAGTACGTCGAGTCCCTGAAGCCGCTGATCGCCTCGCTGCCCGGACGCGACCGTACGATCCTCTCGCTGCGGTTCGTCGCCAACATGACGCAGTCGGAGATCGGCGAGGAGCTCGGCATCTCGCAGATGCACGTCTCCCGGCTGCTCTCCCGCACGCTGGTCAAGCTCCGCAAGGGCCTGACGCTGGAGGAATGAGCGGGCACCCGCAACACGCTTGCGAGGACTGCCGGACAAAGGACCTGCCCCGCAACGGGCAGGTCCTTCCGCATGTCCGACGCCGTATCAGCCGGCGTTGCGCAGGCCCGTGCGTTCGCCCCGCCGCCAGACCTCGTGCACCAGGGGCACGCCGGGCCGGTAGGCGAGGTGGACATGGCTGGGCGCGTCGAGGACCACCAGGTCGGCGCGGGCACCGGGGGCGATACGGCCGATGTCGGTGCGCCGCAGCGCCGCCGCGCCGCCGGCGGTGGCGGACCAGAGGGCCTCGTCCGGGGTCATGCCCATGTCGCGTACGGCGAGTGCGACACAGAAGGGCATGGAGGACGTGAACGAGGAGCCGGGGTTGCAGTCCGTGGAGAGCGCCACGGTGGCGCCCGCGTCGAGGATGCGGCGGGCGTCCGGCCAGGCCGCGCGGGTGGAGAACTCGGCGCCCGGCAGCAGCGTGGCGACGGTGGCGGACTGGGCCAGGGCCTCGATGTCGGCGTCGGTGAGGTGGGTGCAGTGGTCGGCGGAGGCCGCGTCGAGTTCGACGGCGAGCTGGACGCCGGGGCCGTGACCGAGCTGGTTGGCGTGGACCCGGGGGTGCAGGCCCTTGGCCCGGCCCGCGGTGAGGACGGCACGGGCCTGGTCGCCGTCGAAGGCACCCCTCTCGCAGAAGACGTCGATCCAACGGGCGTACGGGGCACAGGCGTCGAGCATCGGACCGGTGACCAGATCGACATATCCGGCCGGGTCGTCCGCGTAGTCCGGGGAGACGATGTGGGCGCCCAGGAAGGTCACCTCGTCGGTGTGCCGGGCGGCGATACGCAGGGCGCGGGCCTCGTCCTCGACGGTGAGGCCGTAGCCGGACTTGGTCTCGAAGGTCGTGGTGCCCTGCCGCAGCGCCTCGGCGAGATAGCGGGCGACGTTGGCGTCGAGCTCCTCGTCGGTGGCGGCGCGGGTGGCGGCGACGGTGGTGCGGATGCCGCCCGCCGTGTAGGCCCGGCCGGACATCCGGGCGTTGAACTCCTGGGTGCGGTCGCCCGCGAAGAGCAGGTGCGAGTGGGAGTCGACGAAGCCCGGGATCACGGCCCGGCCTGCCGCGTCGACGGCGTTGTCAGTGGCGGGTGCTTTGCTGGATTCACCGGTCCAGACGATCCGGTCGCCCTCGATGACGACGGCCGCGTCCTGGATCAGTCCGAGGGGGGAATTGTCACCGAGGGAGGGGTCGTTGGTGACCAGTGCGGCGATGTGGGTGATGGCGGTCGTCGTCATCGGGGGGCTGCTCTCCTTGCGTGGGGGCGCTTCCTTGCGTGGGGGCCGCGGAGGGTCCGGTGCCGCGCTGCTCAGTGCTGCAGGGCCGAGATGGCCTTCGCGAGCGCTGCGGGGACGTCGTCGACCAGAGCGTGATGTCCGTCGCGCACGATGTGCCGTCCGGCGACCACCGTATGGCGCACATCAGCTGCGGAGGCGGCGAATACGGCTGTTTCGGCAGCCATCCGGGGTACCGGCCCCGCTGTTCTGACGGAGTCCAGGGCCACCGTCACCAGGTCGGCGGGCGCGCCCGGTTCGATGACGCCCGCGTCGGGCCGGCCGAGCGCCGCGTGGCCGTCGGCGGATGCGGCGCGCAGCAGCGCGGCCGCGGTCCAGTGGCCTCGGGTCCGGGTGCGCAGGCGCTCGTTGAGCTCCATCGCGCGGGCCTCCTCGAAGAGGTCGATCACCGCATGGCTGTCGCTGCCGAGCGAGAGCGGGGAGCCTGCGCTCTGGAGGGCGGCGGCGGGGCCGATGCCGTCGGCGAGATCGCGTTCGGTGGTCGGGCACATGCAGGTGCCGGTGGCCGTCGAGCCGATCAGCGCGATGTCCTCGCTCGTGAGGTGGGTGTTGTGGACGCCGGTGGTGCGCGGGCCGAGCACCCCGTGGTCGGCGAGGAGCCGGGTGGGGGTGCAGCCGTGGGTGGCAAGGCAGGCCTCGTTCTCCGCGGTCTGTTCGGAGAGGTGGACATGGAGCGGCGCCTGCCTCTCCTGCGCCCATTCCGCGACGGTGCCGAGCTGGGCGGCGGGCACGGCACGCACGGAGTGGACGGCGGCACCGATCAGGGCGTTTTCGTCGCCCTTGAGGAGGGAGGCGCGCTCGGCCCAGGCGTCGGCGGTGGTGTCGGAGAAGCGCAGCTGGTACCGGTCGGGCTGCTGGTACCGGGAGGGCCGGCGGCCGAATCCGGCGGCGAGATAGGCGGTGTCCAGCAGGGTGATCCTGATGCCGGCCTCGCGCGCGGCCGCGATCAGGGCCGCGCCCATCGCGTTCGGATCGCTGTACGGGGTGCCGCCCGGCGCATGGTGCAGATAGTGGAATTCGCCGACCGCGGTGATCCCGGCCAGCGCCATCTCGGCGTACACCGCGCGGGCCAGTTCGTAGTACGTCTCGGGGGTGAGCCGGGACGCGACCTGATACATGATCTCGCGCCAGGTCCAGAAGGTTCCGGAGCCCACTTGCACGGTGGAGCGCAGGGCCCGGTGGAAGGCGTGCGAGTGGGTGTTGGCGAGACCGGGCAGGGTGAGCCCGCGCAGCACCGTGGCGCCGGGCGGCGGGGCGTCGACGCCGGTGCGCACCCCGGCGATCAGCCCGTCGGACACCTCCAGGACGACGCCCGGTTCGACATGGGTGCCGAGCCAGGCCTGGGAGAGCCAGTACGTCACGGTGACGGGTTTGTCCGTCGGCTCCGTTGTCAGCGGCACGCGAGACCTTCCAGTACGTCGGCGAGTGCGGTCACCCCGGCCACGCAGTCGTCCTCGGCGGCGTGTTCGGCCGGCGAGTGCGAGATCCCGGTGGGGTTCCGGACGAACAGCATGGCGGTAGGAACCGAAGCGGACAAAATACCCGCATCGTGTCCCGCGCCGGTGCCGAGCACGGGGACGGCGGAGGCGCTGCCGCGGCCGGCGGCACCCTTGAGGATCGTGCCCAGTTCGTCGCGCAGGGCGTGCTGGAACTCCACGACGGGCGTGAAGGACTCCCGTACGACGTCGAGGTCGATCCCGGCCCGTTCGGCGTGGTCCCTGGCGGCCCGTTCGATCGCGGTGACGACGGTGTCCAGGGTGTCCTGGTCGGCGGCGCGGGAGTCGAGCCAGCCGCGCACGAGGGAGGGGATGGCGTTGACACCGTTCGGCTCGACGGCGATCTTGCCGAAGGTGGCGAGCCCGCCGGCCAGCTCCGCCTCGCGGCGGGCGGCGAGCACGGTCTCGGCGTAGCTGAGCATCGGGTCGCGCCGGTCGGCGAGCCGGGTGGTGCCGGCGTGGTTGGCCTCGCCTCGGAAATCGAACCGCCAGCGTCCGTGCGGCCAGATCGCCGAGGCGATGCCGACGGGGTCGCCGGTGAGATCGAGGGCGCGCCCCTGCTCGACGTGGAGTTCGACGAACGCGCCGATACGGGCGAGCCGTTCGGGGTCCGGGCCGATGGCCTCGGGGTCGTATCCGGCCGCCGCCATGGCCTGCGGCAGCGTGACTCCGTCCCCGTCGCACAGCCGGTGCGCGGCCTCGACGGTCAGCTGTCCGGCGGCGAGCCGGGAGCCGACACAGGCGAGGCCGAAGCGGGCGCCCTCCTCGTCACCGAAGTTGGTGATGGCCAGCGGTCTGGTGAACTCCACTCCTCTGTTGCGGAGTTCGTCGAGCGCGGCGAAGGAGGAGACGACGCCGAGCGGCCCGTCGAAGGCCCCGCCGTCCGGCACGGAGTCGAGGTGCGACCCGGTGACGACGGCGTCCCCGGCCAGCGGATCGCCGAGCCAGGCCCACTGATTGCCGTTGCGGTCGGCCTCGACGGCCAGCCCACGGCCCTCGGCCTGCTCCCGGAACCACTCCCGGCATTCGGTGTCGGCGGACGTCCACGCATACCGTCGGTACCCGCCACTGTCCGGATGCCGCCCGATGGGAGCAAGCTCCCGCCACATGGCCTGGAACGACGGCTGCGCGGTGCCGACCGGGAGCGTCACGCCTCGCCCTCCGCCATCGGCACCCGCACACCCTTGTCCGAGGCAACCGACTCCGCGATGTCGTAGCCGGCATCGACGTGCCGGATGACTCCCATGCCGGGGTCGTTCGTCAGCACCCGCCGGATCTTCTCGCCCGCGAGCTCCGTACCGTCGGCGACCGTCACCTGGCCCGCGTGGATGGAGCGCCCCATGCCCACGCCGCCGCCGTGGTGGATGGAGACCCAGGACGCCCCCGACGCCACGTTGACCATCGCGTTCAGCAGCGGCCAGTCGGCGATCGCGTCGGAACCGTCGAGCATGGCCTCGGTCTCCCGGTACGGGGAGGCCACCGACCCGCAGTCCAGGTGGTCGCGTCCGATGGCGAGCGGCGCCGCCAGCTCACCGCTGGCCACCATCTCGTTGAACCGCTCACCGGCCCGGTCCCGCTCGCCGTAGCCGAGCCAGCAGATACGGGCGGGCAGCCCCTGGAAGTGGACGCGCTCGCTGGCCATCTTGATCCAGCGGTGCAGTGACTCGTTCTCCGGGAAGAGTTCGAGCAGCGCCTTGTCCGTCTTGTGGATGTCGGACGCCTCGCCGGACAGGGCCGCCCAGCGGAACGGGCCCTTGCCCTCGCAGAAGAGCGGCCTGATGTACGCGGGCACGAAGCCGGGGAAGTCGAAGGCCCGCCCGTAGCCGGCCAGTTGCGCCTCACCCCGGATCGAGTTGCCGTAGTCGAAGACCTCGGCGCCGGCGTCCATGAAGCCGACCATCGCCTCGACGTGCCTGGCCATCGACTCACGGGCGCGCAGGGTGAAGTCCGCGGGCTTCTCGGTCGCGTAGTCGGCCATGTCGTCGAAGTCGACGCCGAGCGGCAGATAGGCGAGGGGGTCGTGCGCGCTGGTCTGGTCGGTGACGATGTCGACCGGGGCGCCCTCGGCGAGCATCCGGGGCAGCAGCTCCGCCGCGTTGCCGAGCAGGCCGATGGAGAGCGGCTTGCGGGCATCCCGCGCCTCGGTGGCCAGCTGGAGCGCGTGCTCCAGGTTGTCGGCCTTCACGTCCAGGAAGCGGTGCTCGATACGGCGCTCGATGGCGCGCGGGTCGCAGTCGATACAGATCGCGACGCCGTCGTTCATCGTCACGGCGAGCGGCTGGGCACCGCCCATGCCGCCGAGTCCGGCGGTCAGGGTGATCGTCCCGGCCAGGGTCCCGCCGAACTTCTTCGCTGCGACGGCGGCGAACGTCTCGTAGGTGCCCTGCAGGATGCCCTGGGTGCCGATGTAGATCCACGATCCGGCCGTCATCTGGCCGTACATGGTGAGCCCCAGCGCCTCCAGGCGGCGGAACTCCTCCCAGTTCGCCCAGTCGCCGACCAGGTTGGAGTTGGCGATCAGGACCCGCGGGGCCCACTCGTGCGTCTGCATGACACCGACCGGCCGCCCGGACTGGACGAGCATCGTCTCGTCCTGCTTGAGCGTGCGCAGCGTACGCACCATCGCGTCGAACGAGCGCCAGTCGCGGGCGGCCTTGCCCGTGCCGCCGTAGACGACGAGCTTGTCGGGGTGCTCGGCGACCTCGGGGTCCAGGTTGTTCTGCAGCATCCGCAGCGCGGCTTCCTGCTGCCAGCCCAGAGCGCTCAGTTCGGTACCGCGCGGTGCTCGTACGGGGCGGGGTCCTGACATGGCAATGCCTCCTCGCGACTGTAAATTTTCTATTCACATCCTGATCGACTGAATACCCCCAGTCAACAGGACCGCCCGGCCGATGTCCGGAGGACCTCCGTCCGGTGTGCGGCAGGGCATTTTCCACCGGCCACCTGCATGTACCTATGGAAAATGCCAGAACCTCCACCAGGCGTGAGCACGTTGCGTAACCTCGGGGTCACAGCCGCACGCAATGTCGGAGGGGAGTCCGCGTGCCCGGAATTGACGCATGCCTGCTCGACGTCATGAGACTGCCCGGCGCCCGTGGCGCCGCCGTCGTCGACTGGACGAGCGGCCTCGCCCTCGGCACCATCGGGGACTCTCCCAACGGCGACCACGAAGCCACCGCCGCCGAGACGGCCGAGGTGGCACGGATGGCGGCCGAGCAGCCCGCCTTCGCCCTCGGCTTACCGGACGGGCCGACCGCCCCCGGCGACAAGGGTGTTACGGGGACCCGGCCGCCGGTCGAGGACGTCATCGTCACCACCCGGGCCGGGTACCACATCCTCAGGTTCGTCGAGACGGCCTTCGACAGCAGTGTCTTCCTCCACCTGTGGCTGGACCGGGCGGAGGGCAATCTGGCCCTGGCCCGGATACGGCTGGGCGAGACGGCCGAGCGGCTGGTCCTGGCATGACACCCGCCCCCGCCACCGCGCCCGCCCCTTCCCCCGCCACCGCGCTCTCGCCCATGCTCCAGCGCCTCGCCGCCGAACGGGCCACCGGCGCCCTGATGCGCGACCGGGGCACCCTCTACCTCGCCGACGGCCAGGTCGTGCACGCCGAGAGCCCGGCCACGCCCGGTATCGACATCCTGCTCACCCGGGGCGGCGCGCTGCACCGCGACGGCTGGTGGGACGCGGTGGCCCAGGCGGGTGCCGGGCAGCGGGTCGGCCGGTATCTCGTGGACAGCGGGCGGGTGGCGGGCGGTGCGCTGGAGCTGTGCCATCTGGGCGCGTTGTACGACGCGGCGTTCTTCGCCCTGGCCCCGACCCGGACCCCGGCCCGTTTCCGGTACGGCGTCGCCCACTGGATCGGCCCGGTCCGTCCCGTACCCGTCGATGCCGTGCAGCGCGAGACGCTCCGGCGCCGGGAGCTGCTGGACCGGATCTGGCCCGAGGCACTGACGGACAGCGCCCCGCTCGTACGGACAGGCCACCCGGTCGACTCCCCCGTGCCGCCGCGCCAGCGGCGCGTACTGGAGCGCGTGGACGGGGTGCGTACCGCGACGGACATCGCCCAGGAGCTGGGCAGATCGGCGTTCCACACCCTGGTCGACCTGCGGCGGCTGGCCGCGTCCGGGCTGGTCGAAGCGGTCCGTCAGCCGGCCGGCCCGGCCGCGTCGGCAACCGCCCGGATCGCACTGCCCGAGGTCACGGCGGACCCCGACGTCGCTCTGTTGCGCCGGCTCCGAGACGCATTGGAGGCCCTGTGATACGCGCGCTCAGACAGCGTGCCGGGAGGAGACAGCTGATGGTGCCCGAGGCCGAAGTCCAGGATGTCCTGGTCGAACTCCAGCGGCTGCGGGCGCGGGTGCCGCTCCTCGCCGGCGCCCTGGCGGCCAGCACAGACGGACTCGTCCTCGCCCACGACACCCCGGGAGTGGAGGCCGAAGGGGTCGCCGCACTGACCGCGGCCGCGCTCGGCGTCGCGATCCGGATGACGGACGCGACCGGCCGCGGCGGCTTCCGCGAGCTGCTCGTACGGGGTGAGACGGGCTACATCGCGGCCTACGCCGCGGGCTCGTCCGCCGTACTGACGCTGCTGGCCGAGGACCGGATCAACGTCGGCAGGCTCCATCTGGAGGGCCGCCGGGCCGGCACCAGGATCGGCCAACTCGTCGACGCCTCACTGGAACGCACCCCGCAGCCCACCCCCGGCACGCGCACGCCGGTGCCCCGCGCACCGCAGCAGCCCGGCCCGCTGCCCCACCGCACGACATGACCCACCCCCCAGCCATCGGACCCAGGAAACGGAACCGGCCGCCGCGGCCGGTCAGGGAAAGGAAACAAGCACTCATGGCGAACACCGAAGCGTCACTGAAGGAAGCGATGACGTCCATCGAGGGGACCACCGGTGTCGCCCTCGTCGACTACACGAGCGGCATGGCGCTGGGCACCCTCGGCGGCGGCAAGGAGTTCAACCTGGAGGTCGCGGCGGCCGGCAACACCGACGTCGTACGCGCGAAGCTCCGCACCATGGAACACCTGGGCATCCAGGACGAGATCGAGGACATCCTCATCACCCTGGGCACCCAGTACCACCTGATCCGGCTGCTCAAGACCCGTGGCAACAACGGCCTGTTCCTCTACCTGGTGCTGGACTCCAGCCGCGCCAACCTGGCCATGGCCCGCCACCAGCTGAAGAAGATCGAGGCAGAGCTGGAGGTCTGACCGGGCTCACCGGTTCCGTCCTCAATCGCCGGACAGGCTCTGGTGCGGGTGTCCCCGCGGGGGTGCGCTCTGCGCGGTGGGTGGGGGGCGGTGCCCCTCCGGGGCGTCTCCTCAAAAATGGCGTGTTCACCCGGGTCCGAGAGGGGGGCCGGGTCGTACGCCATT
>NZ_JBHVWF010000099.1:0-31483 GCF_042882365.1 Streptomyces sp. NPDC058221
CCTTCTTCAAGCCCTTCGGCGGTCACACCTTCACCTGGCCGTTCATTCTCACCACCTGGGCGCTGATGGCCGCCGTGCCGCTGCTGCCCCGCCTGCGCCGGAGCGGCTGACCGCCCCGGCCCCTCCCGGGCCTCCAGCCCTCCCCCCCTGTACAACCCGAGGAAGGTACTGACGATGAACCTCGCCCCTCGCGAGATCGACAAGCTGCTGGTGTACGTGGTGGCCGACCTGGCGCGCAAGCGCCAGGGGCGCGGCCTCAAGCTCAACTACAGCGAGTCGGTCGCGCTGATCACCGAGGCGATCCTCGAAGCCGCGCGCGACGGCAAGAACGTCGCGGACTGCATGGAACTGGGCCGCCATGTCGTGGCCGAGTCGGACACCATGCCCGGCGTGCGGGAGATGCTCGGCCTGCTCCAGGTCGAGGCGTCCTTCGTGGACGGAACGAAACTGGTGTCCTGCCATGACCCCGTCGGTGGCTGACCCCGTGGCCGAGGGCTGCGGTGTCATCGCCGTATGCGGTCATGAAGCCGCGTACGGGCGGGCGCTGGAGGGGCTGGTGGACCCCGAGGTGGCCGTCGTGCCGAACGGGCGCGAGCTGTTCCGGAGCATCTCCGCACGGCTGCGCAGGGGCGAGGAGACCGTGGTCGTCCCGATGACACTCGGCCGTGACCCCGAACTCGTCGCAGACACCGCCCGCACCCTGCGTGCCGTTCCCGGCGGGGAGCGTGCCCCTACGGTGCTCGCCGAACCGTTCGGCACCGCCCAGCATCTCGTCGGCTGGCTGCGCGCAGCGGCAGGTCGGGTTCCCGAGGCCTCCGCCCTGCTGGTCACAGCCCCTTCCGGCGACCCGTTCGAGGACGCGGAGCTGTACCGGATCGCCGCACTCGTACGCCGCTACGGCCGGCACGCCCTGGTCGAGGTGGCGTTCACCGGCGGGGACCCTGGTCCTGCCGAGGGAGTCCGGCGCTGCCGGCTGCTCGGCGCGGAGCGCGTGATGCTGCTCCCGGCCGGTTTCGCACTGCCGGAGGAGCCCGAGGTCACCGGCGGGGACCCGCTGCCGGTGGACCGGGCCGGCCCGCTCGTTTCCGCGTCCTCGCTACGACGCGTACTGGCCGAGCGAGTGGCTGACGCCCGGCGGCGATGGCGCGAGCACGGCGACGACGGCATCGCGGCCGGGCTGACCGCGGCCGAGAACCACGGGCACTCCCACACCCACCCACCGGGCGAGGGGCACGACCACGGTCACCCCCACGATCACGGCACCGGACACACGCACACGCACCCGCACCCGTCCGCCGATGGAGCGGGCCAAGTCATCAGGAGCATCGCATGACGTTCCGTCAGAAATACCTCTACGGCAAGGACCCCGTCGAGCTCAACGCGGGCCGCCGCACCCTGAAGGTCACCGTGAGCAACACCGGAGACCGTGCGGTGCAGATCGGCTCCCACTACCACTTCTTCGAGGTCAACTCGGCGCTGTCGTTCGACCGCCAGGAGACGCTCGGTATGCACCTCAACATCGCGGCCGGCACCTCCGTGCGTTTCGAGCCCGGCGGTTCGCGCGAGGTCGAGCTGTGCGCGTACGCCGGCACCGGCCGGCTGGTCGGCTTCAGCGGGCTGCTCAACGGCAGCCTCTCCTCCCACCCCGCGCGCGTCGAGGCCGTCCGCAAGGCCATCGAGCGCGGGTTCCAGGGCGCGCAGGACGTCCCCGCCGCCAAGCGCACCAAGCCTGCGGCCAAGCCCGCAGCAAAGCCCGCCGCCAAGGGTTCCAAGGCCACCAAGGAAAAGAAGAAGGGTTCGCGCTGATGCCCATCCTGCCCCGCAAGCAGTACACCGACATGTTCGGCCCGACGGTCGGCGACCGCTTCCACCTCGCCGACACCAACCTCGTCGTCGAGGTCGAGAAGGACTACAGCGAGGGCCAGTACGGCGACGAGGTCGTCTACGGCGGCGGGAAGACCATGCGCGACGGCATGGCCTCCGACCCGCAGGCCACGGCCGCCCAGGGCGCTCTCGACACCGTCATCACCAACGTCGTGGTCATCGACCCGATGGTCGGTGTCGTCAAGTGCGACATCGGCATCAAGGACGGCTTCATCGTCGGCATCGGCAAGTCCGGCAACCCGCAGACGCAGAACAACGTCGACCCGGATCTGGTTGTCGGTCCCGGCACCGAAGCCATCGCGGGGGAGCACCTCATCGCGACCGCGGGCGCCATCGACACCCACGTCCACCTGATCGCCCCGCAGCAGGCCGAACAGGCGCTGACCAACGGCATCACCACCCTCATCGGCGGCGGCACCGGGCCGACGGACGGTTCCAACGGCACGACCTGCACCCCCGGCCCGTTCAACATCGCCAAGCTGCTCCAGGCCGCCGAGGGCTGGCCGGTCAACCTCGGCATCATGGGCAAGGGCAACGGCAGCCTGCCGGAGGCGCTCAACGAGCAGGTCGTCGCGGGCGCCTGCGGCCTCAAGGTGCACGAGGACTGGGGCGCCACCCCGGCCGTCATCGACAACGCCCTGAACGTCGCCGACGCGCACGACGTCCAGGTCTCCATCCACACCGACAGCCTGAACGAGAGCGGCTTCTTCGAGGACACCCGCTCCGCGATCGACGGCCGCGCCATCCACACCTTCCACAGCGAAGGCGCGGGCGGCGGCCACGCACCCGACATCATGCGGGTCGCCGGCGAGCCGAACGTCCTGCCGTCGTCCACCAACCCGACCCTGCCGTACACCAAGAACTCGGTGGACGAGCTCCTCGACATGGTCATGGTCTGCCACCACCTCAGCCATGACATCCCCGAGGACGTGTCCTTCGCCGACAGCCGCGTGCGGGCCGAGACGATCGCAGCGGAGTCCGTGCTGCACGACCTCGGCGTGATCAGCATGTTCTCCTCCGACTCCCAGGCCATGGGCCGGATCGGGGAGTCCGTCACCCGGGCCTTCCAGACCGCGCACCACTGCAAGGACAAGCTCGGCAGGCTGGAGGGCGACTCGGCGCGCAACGACAACCAGCGGGTGCTGCGCTACCTCGCCAAGGTCACCATCAACCCGGCCATCGCCTCCGGCATCGCCGATCACGTGGGATCGATCGAGAAGGGCAAGCTCGCCGACATCGTGCTGTGGCCCATCCACTCCTTCGCCGCCAAGCCGAAGGTCGTGATCAAGGGCGGCATCATCTCCTGGGCGCAGATGGGCGACCCCAACGCCTCTCTGCCGACCCCGCAGCCGGTCATCTACCGGCCGATGTTCGGCCAGTTCGGCAAGGCGCTGCAGGCGACCCACGTCACCTTCATGTCCCAGGCGGGCATCGCCGCCGGGGTGCCGGCCGAACTCGGCCTGGAGCGCCGGGTCCTGCCGGTCCGCCGCACCCGCACCATCGGCAAGCACAACATGGTCCGCAACGACGCGCTGCCGGACATCCAGGTCGACCCGGAGACGTTCAAGGTCACGCTCAACGGCAAGGTCGCCACCATCGACCCGGCCGAGACGCTGCCCCTCAACCACCTGTACTTCCTGGTCTAGGGCCGATGTACCGCAACGAGGGCGACAGCGTGGGCGAGCCCGTTCCGGTCATGACCGCGGCCGGAACGGGTCTCGGACCGCTGCTGGTCAGCCTCCAGCTGACCGACTCGGCGTTCCCGAGCGGCTTCTACACGCTGTCGCACAGTCTGGAGGGCTTCGCCCAGGCCGGGGCCGTCGGCCCCGGCTCCGTACCGCTGCTGCTCCAGGACCTCCTGCTGCACGGCGTCGGTCCCGCCGACGCCACGGCGCTCGCCCTCGCCCATCGCGCGACGGCGGCGGGCGACCCGGCGGCCGTCGTCCGGATCGACGAGCACCTCTTCGCCACCAAGCTGGGCCGCGAGATGCGCCAGGCCGCCACCCGGACCGGGCGGCAGCTGCTCGACCTGGGCCAGGAGGTCTTCGACCGCCCGGAGATCGGCGACTACTTCGGCCGCGTGGTACGCCGCGAGGCCCCCGGCACCCAGGCGGTGGCCGCAGGCGTCATCTACGCCGCCACCGGGGTCCCCGTCCGGCAGGCCGTCGCCGCGGACCTGTTCGCGTTCTGTGTCAGCTTCGCGGGCGCGGCCCTGCGGCTGAGGCTGACCGACCACCGCTCGGCGCAGACGCTTCTGCGAGGCGCGGCGCCCGTCATCGAAGAGGTCGTCGAGGCGGCGCTGCGGCGCGAACTCGACGACGTCGGCGCCACCGTCTTCGCCTCGGACATCATGTCGGGCCGTCATGAGCGCGCCGAGGCACGGCTCTTCGCCAGCTGAAACCAAACCCCCGTCTCACACCAGGGAGCACCATGGACGACAACGTACTGCGGGTCGGCATCGGCGGACCGGTCGGATCCGGCAAGACGGCGCTCATCGAGGCGCTGGTGCCGATGCTGATCGAGCGCGGACACCGCCCCGCCGTGATCACCAACGACATCTACACCCAGGAGGACGCCCAGCACGTCCGCCGCACACTGGCCGGGGTCCTCGAACCGGAGCGGGTCGTCGGCGTGGAGACGGGCGCCTGCCCGCACACGGCCGTACGTGACGACCCCACGATGAACCTGGCGGCCGGCGCCGAGATGCTGGAGCGCTTCCCGGACACCGACACGCTGCTCTACGAGTCCGGCGGCGACAACCTCACCCTGACCTTCAGCCCGGCCCTCGTGGACCTCTTCCTCTTCGTGCTGGACACCGCGGAGGGCGAGAAGATGCCCCGTAAGCGCGGCCCCGGCATCACCGAATGCGATCTGCTCGTCATCAACAAGATCGATATCGCCAAGTACGTCCGCACGGACATCGGCATCATGGAGTCCGACGCCCACCGGGTCCGGGACAACCGCCCCGTCGTCCTCACCGACTGCCTGACCGGCGTCGGCATCGACGACATCGCGGTCTACCTCGAATCGCGCCGCAAGGTGCTGATCTGAGATGACGCTCGCCCCGCACCGGCCACCGGCCGACCGGCTCGCCGAGGAGTACTACGCCGCGGTCCGGATCCCGCCGGACGTGGCCGCCCTGGCCTCCGTGCCCGACACGCTCGCGCCCGGCTCCCCGGCCAAGGTCGGCATCCTCGACCTCGCCTTCGCCGTGCGGGGCGGGCGCACCGAACTCGTCGAGCGCTACCAGAAGACACCGCTGCAGATCATGCGCCCGCTGTGGATCGACCCCGCGCAGCCCGGCATGAGCTACGTCTATCTGATGGCGACCGGCGGCGGCGTGGCGCAGGCCGACCGCTACCGGATGGACTTCCGCTGCGGCCCGGACACCCAGGTCCATCTGACCACCCAGGCCGCCACCAAGATCTTCCGGATGGAGCACGACTACGCGAGCCAGCGGGTGCACCTGACGGCGGAGGCCGGGAGCTATGTCGAGTACCTGCCCGACCCGTTGATCCCGTTCAAGGACGCGCGCTTCTACCAGCGCACCGAGGTCACGGTCGCGCCGGGCGCCACCGTCCTCGTCGGCGACACCCTCACCGCGGGACGGCTCGCCCGCGGCGAGCGCCACGCCTACCGGGTCCTCGCCACCGACCTGCGCATCAGCCGGCCCGACGGCACCCTGCTCGCCCTCGACACCCTGCGCCTGGCCCCCGGGCCGGAGGGCCAAGGAGTCCTCGGCCCCGGGGTGTTCGCCGGTCACGACCATGTCGCCTCGCTCTTCGTCGTGACCGACCGCACGCCTGCCGCCGAACTCGCCGACGTCCTGCACGAGGCGCTGGCCGGACTCGGTGTCCGGTACGGCGTGAGCGTCCTGCCCCGGGACTGCGGTGCCTGGGTGCGGCTCCTGGACGACAGCCCGATCCGGGTGGCCGCGGCCCACCGGGCCGCCTGGCAGTCCGTACGCCGGCTGCTCACCGGCCATCCGGCCCCCGATCTGCGCAAGCCCTAGAGCCAGTCCGCGCCCTCCCGTCCCCACGACACCCACGAGGTATCCGCCGATGAACACCGCTCCCGCGCCGATGCCACCCGCATACGACTCCGGTGACACCGCATGGCTGCTCGCCTCCACCGCCATGGTGCTGCTGATGACGCCCGGCCTGGCGTTCTTCTACGGCGGCATGGTGCGCACCCGGCACGTGCTGATGATGATCAAGATGAGTTTCGCCGCGCTCGCGTTCGGCACCCTCGTCTGGTGGATCCTCGGATACACGCTGGCGTTCGGCCCCGATGTCGGAGGTGCCGGGGTCATCGGCAACCTCGATCACGTGTTCATGCGCGGCATCGACCTGACCACGCTGACCGGATCGATCCCGACCTACGTCTACAGCACCTTCCAGATGGGTTTCGCCATCATCACGGTGGCGCTGGTCAGCGGTTCGATCGCGGACCGCGCCACGATGAGGGGCTGGCTCGTCTTCGTCGTGCTGTGGCTGCTCATCGTCTACATTCCCATCGCCCACTGGGTGTTCGACTCGGACGGCTGGATCGTCAGGCACCTCGGTGCCCTCGACTTCGCCGGCGGTCTCCCGGTGGAGCTCAACTCCGGCGTCGCGGGTCTCGCCGTCGCGCTCGTGCTACGGGCCCCGCGCGACTTCGCCCGCCGCGAGGAGCGTCCCAACAACATTCCGCTTGTGGTCATCGGGGTCGGTCTGCTCTGGTTCGGCTGGTTCGGCTTCAACTCCGGTTCCGCACTGAGCGACCAGGGCTCAGCAGCCGGGGCCTTCATCAACACCCAGCTCGGGGCGGCCGGCGCGATGGTCACCTGGCCGCTGGTGGAGAAGTGGCGCACCGGCCGGGTCACCACGATGGGCGTCGTCTCGTCCGCTGTCGCGGGCATGGTCGCCATCACCCCGGCCTGCGGTGAGATCAACACGCTCGGCGCCGTCATCACCGGCCTCGTCGTGGGTGCGGTGTGCGCCTTCGCGATCACCCTCAAATTCCGTTTCGGAGTGGACGACACCCTTGACGTGGTGGGTGTGCACGGCGTCGGAGGTCTGATCGGCCTGATCATGGTCGGCCTGTTCGCCACCGCGCGGATCAGCGGCAAGAAGGGACTCTTCTACGGCGGTGGCTGGGGGCTGCTGGGCAAGCAGCTCGTGGCGATCGTCGCCGTGATCGCCTTCTCCTTCATCCTCACCTGGATCATCGCCAAGGCCGTGGACATGACCGTCGGCTTCCGCGCCAAGGAGGAGTACGACAGCGTTCCCGGCGAGGAGGAGGAGCGGGCGTACGACTTCCAGACCGCCGAGCGCCTCGGCGCGCTGGTCCCCGACGCGCCTGTGACCAGCGACGACGAACTCGTCAAGCAGATCCACAAACTGCTCCGGGCCCGCAAGCACGAGAAGTAGCCGGACCGGTGCGGAACGGGCGTCACATGCCCGGCCCGCACCGTTTTCTCCCCCGAGTCATCCGATGGATGCGGGGACGGTGTTTCGTTCTGTCTGGAAGATTGCATTGACAGGTTCGCGTCGCGCTCCAATCATCGGACGTCATGACCGAACTTCCCAGGCGCCATGTACTCGGAATGACGGCAGGGGCGGCAGTCGGCGCCGCCCTGCTCACCCCCGCCACCGCCGAAGCGGCCCCGCACCCCACCGGGGCCGGACCCGAGACCGTGCACGGCGGTGACTGGGGAGCCGTTCCCCCGGCCGTCCCCGTCCCCCTCGACGACTGGTTCGACAACGACGGCATCGACACCGCCGAGGCCGGCGGCGGCAGTTTCGACGGCTCCGGCTACACCTTCCCCGGTGAGGAACTCCCCGCAGGGGAACGGGAGATCGCCGGCACGACCTTCCGCTTCCCGGCCGCCGGGGCCGGAGCGAAGAACAACGTCGTCGCCTTCGGCCAGCGCATCGACCTCCCGGCGGGCCGCTATCTCTCCGCCCTCCTCCTCGCCGCGTGCAGCTACGGAACGGCGTCCGGCACGGCGACGGTGCACTACGCCGACGGCACCACATCGGCCCCGGCCCTCGGCGGACCCGACTGGTACTCGGGCAGCGGCGACCTGACAGCCGCCTACCGCTACGGACCCGACGGCGCGAAGGACCCGCACCCGGTCTCCATCGCCGTGTCCGAGATCCCGCTCGACCCGGCGCGGGACGCCGTCGCGCTGACGCTGCCCACCACCCAGCCCGCCGAGGAGAACAAGGCCAGCCTGCACATCTTCGCGCTCTCCCTCCAACCCGCGGCCCAGGGGCGGGCGTTGGCGGTGCGCGATGCCCGGTCCACGACCTCTCTGCTGGACCACGGCGCGCAGAGCGTCGAGGCCACCGTCGTCAATGCGGGCACGGTGGGAATCCTCGCCGCCGACGGCCTCACCCTCTCGGTGGACGTGCCCGGCGCGCGGACCGTCGCACCGGCCCGCGTCACCCGCCTCGCCCCCGGTGACCAGGCCCGCGTCCGTATCGGAGTCCGCAACAGACCGGGCACCGCCCCCGGCACCGCCCGGGACGGCAGCGTGGTCGCCCGCGGCCGCGGGCAGCAGGCGGCAACCGTCCGGCGCTCACTCACCCTCGGCGTCCCCGACTACACGCCCACGGACGCGTCCCTCTCCAGCCACCAGGCGCCCTACTGGTTCCAGGACGCGAAGTTCGGCATCTTCATCCACTGGGGCATCTACTCGGTGCCGGCCTGGGCGCCGGTCGGCACGCAGTACGCCGAGTGGTACTGGAACCAGATGCAGGACCCGGACAACCCCACCTACGCCCATCACCGCGACACCTACGGCGAGTCCTTCGCGTACGACGACTTCATCCCGCGGTTCCGCGCCGAACACTTCGACCCCCGCGCCTGGGTGGAGCTGTTCCGGGACGCCGGGGCGCAGTACCACGTCCTCACCTCGAAACACCACGAGGGCTTCGCGCTCTGGGACACCAAGCTCTCCGACCGCAACTCGGTGAAGATGGGCCCCAAGCGCGATGTGATCAGGGAACTCTTCGACGCTTCACGGCGCTACGCCCCCGAACTCCACCGCGGGCTGTACTTCTCCATGCCCGAGTGGTTCAACCCGGACCACCCGTGGATGGGGCACGCCCCGCGCAACCCGTACACCCTGGAACCCGTCCCGTACACCGGCCACACGGCGGGCCGGGACTACGTCACCGAGTTCCAGGGGCCGCAGATGCTGGAGCTGGTCGAGGGGTACGACCCCGAGATCATCTGGTGCGACATCGGCGGCGACAACGACAGCCACCGGGTGCTCGCCGAGTACTTCAACCACGCCAAGAACCGGGCCCGGCCCATCGACGTCACGGTCAACGACCGCTCCGGAATCGGTTCGCACGACTTCACGACGCCCGAGTACGCGACGTACGACCGGATCGTCACCGCCAAGTGGGAATCCAGCCGCGGCCTCGATCCCTACAGCTACGGCTACAACGCACAGACGCCGGACGAGAAGTACATGACGGCCGAGGAGATCGTGCACTCGCTCGTCGACATCGTCTCCAAGAACGGCAACTTCCTGCTCGACATCGGGCCGAAGGCCGACGGCACCATCCCGGACATCATGCAGCGCAGGCTGCGCGAGACGGGGGAGTGGCTGAGGACCAACGGCGAGGCGGTCTACGACACCACGTACTGGTCGCGGATGCCGCAGCTGGGCGAGGACCTGCGGTTCACCGTCCGGCCGGACAAGGCGTTCTACATCCACTCGCTGGCCAGGCCCGGCGCGACCCTGACCGTCGGGGCCCCCGTCCCGGTCCGCAGCGGTGACCGCATCACGCTGCTCGGGTACGACCGGCCGCTGAGCTGGCGCACCACGGGCGGCTCGCTGGTGATCGACGTGCCGGCGGCGGCCCGCAGGACCGGCGAACACGCCTGGGTGTTCAAGATCGCCTGGTCGGGCTGACGGGGGACGTGCCCGGTGGCACCGGGCGCATGAAGTCCCGTACATAGGTGCGGTGCCACCACTGCCCGGTGGCCCGCAGTTCGCGCCAGGTCGTGTACCGGTAGCGGAACACCCTGGCGCGGACGTGGGCCGGCGGGGCGTCGGGGAACGGGTTGTGCCGCAGCAGCCGCAGCGTGTCCCGGTCGTTCTCCAGCAGCCGCTCCACGAACGGGCCGAACCAGGGGCGGGCGTAGGCGGGCGAGAGCGCGGCGAACCACATCATCCAGTCGAGCCGCAGGTGGTACGGGGCGAACTGGCGCGGCAGCCGCCCCGGATCACCCGGCTTCCCGCGGAAGCCGTACTCCCGCCAGATTGTGCCCGGGTGCACGGTCTGCTCGTCCGTCCCCTCGACCACCACCTCCAGCCGCACCCGGCTGATGCTGCCGAACGCGCCGTAGGTGTTGACCAGGTGCAGCGGGTCGAAGGAGCGGTTCATCACCTGGCGGCGCGAGACCAGATTGCGGGCCGGGCGGTAGCTGAGCAGCAGGACCAGGGCGGTGACGGCGATGACCACGACCTCGTACCAGAGTGGTGCGCCGGACTGCGCGGGTGGCTCGGCGGCCAGGGACCAGTCGACGGCCGACAGGGCGAGCACGATCGTCAGCCAGTTGAGCCAGGCGAAGTTGCCCGACAGCACCAGCCACAGCTGGGTGAGGACCATCAGCCCGGCCGCCGCGCTCGCCACCGGCTGCGGGGTGAAGAGCAGCACCGGTACGAGCAGTTGGGTCACATGGTTGGCGGCCGCCTCGGCCCGGTGCAGCGGCCGGGGGAGGTGGTGGAAGAACCAGCTCAGCGGTCCTGGCATCGGCTGCGTCTCGTGGTGGAAGTACAGACATGTCAGCTTGCGCCAGCACGCGTCGCCCCGGATCTTGATCAGCCCGGCACCGAACTCGACCCGGAAGAGCACCCAGCGCAGCAGCCACAGCACCAGCACCGGCGGGGCGGTGTCCGCGTTGCCCAGGAAGACGGCGAGAAAGCCGGTCTCCAGCAGCAGCGACTCCCATCCGAAGCCGTACCAGGTGTCGCCGACCTGGACGATCGACAGATACAGCGCCCAGGGCAGGGCCCACAGCAGCATCGACGCCCACAGGGGCAGGTGACTGTCCAGACCGGCGATCAGTGCGACGGAGAGCGCACAGCCGGTCCAGGCGACGAGCGCGAAGAAGCGGTCGGAGTAGTGGAGACGGAAGAGTCCGGGCGCGGTGCGCCAGTCGGTGCGTCGCAGGAGCGCGGGAACGGGCAGCATGCCGCGCTCACCGATCAGCGCCCGGAACTGGAGCGCGGCGGTGAGGAAGGCGGTCAGATAGATGACGGCGAGCGCCCGCTGAAAGATCAGCCGGCTGAGCCAGTACCCGTCTGCGGTGAACCACTCCATCGACTCCAGTATCGGCCCGGCGACCTTCCGGGCGCTTCACCCGCGCCGTTCGCACTCTCTGCGACGATCCGGCGCGGCGTGCGGCCGAGTCTGCGCGCGTACCAGCGCTGGGCCACCGGTACGAGCGGGCCGGCGAGCCGGGAGTACCGGCGGACCGGGCGGCTGAACGCCATGACGGTGAACGACACCGTCCCGTCGTCCGCGAGACCGACCACGAAGGACTCCTCACCGCACTCGGGGTGCCGGGGCAGCGTTCCGTAGGCGAAGCCGATGCGCCGCGGTCCGTACTCGGTCCAGACGACCCGGCAGGGAGCTGAGAACGCGAACGGGCCGCCCCCCAGCGCCACCCGAACGGCCGCCCCGGGCTCGGCGCGTGGTGCCGACGCCTCGACCCTGGCTCCGGAGGCGCGGTGCATGCGGAATTCGGTGACCGCAGCACCGGCGGCCTCGAAGTCGGCGCGGCCGTGGCCGACCCGGTTCCGGTTCCCGCTCCCCCTCTGTCGTCGGCTTGCGGGGGAGGAGCAACTGCGGCAGACATGAGAGGGCCACTCGGGACCGGTGAACCGGCAGGAGATCTCTTCGTGCGCTCACCCATACGTCTGCGTCGCACCGCCGGCGCCGCGCTGTCCGCCGGGATACTCCTCGCCGCGGGCTGCGCACAGGTCACCCCGGGCAGCAGTAACGGCACCGAGGGGACGGCCGACGTGCGGCAGGTCCTCCTGCAGCCGGCCGGGGCCCGGGGGCCGGATCCCTTCACCGGATCGACGGCCAGGCCGCCCGGTGCGACGCCGACACCCTCGCACACCGGCCCACCGCAGACCCCTGCCCCGGGTGACGGCGCTGTTCACGAGCTCGCCGGCTCCACCCCGGGCCTCTACGGCGGCACCCGGTCCGTCGCCTCCTGCGACGTCGAGAAGGAGGTCGCCTTCCTGGCCGCCGACCGCGCCAAGGGGAAGGCCTTCGCGCACGCCGCGGGCATCGCCCCGGCCGGCATCGCCGGCTTCCTGCGCGGGCTCACCCCGGTCCTGCTGCGTGCCGACACCCGCGTCGCCAACCACGGCTACGACGCGGGAACCGCGACCACGTTCCAGTCCGTGCTCCAGGCCGGTACCGCGGTGATGGTCGACAGCCACGGGCTGCCGCGCGTGCGGTGCGCCTGCGGAAACCCGCTGAGCCCGCCGAACGGTGCGCGTGCGGCGGCCGACCGGGGCGGGGAGTGGACCGGTTACGACCCGGCGCGCATCGTCGGCGTCGAGCCCACCCCGCGCGAGGTCACGGAACTGGTGATCGTCGACGTCGTGCACAACGCCTGGGTCGAGCGGCGGACCGGGGACGAGGGCGCGCGGGACCGCACGCCCGAGGTGCCGCCGCCGTACGACCCGGGCGCCGACATCACCGGACCGCTGCCCGACGTACCGCCGCAGGAACCGACGCCGACCGACTGCCCGACGCCGGGGGCCCCGACGCCGCCCGGCGAGGAGGCTGCCGTGACCGCGAGCCCCTCGGCCGGACCGTCGAAGGCCCCGGGTGACGACCGGGCGACGCCGCGCTGTCCGACGGACCCGCCGTCGGACGATGCCACCGAACCCCCGGGGCTGCCGTCGGAGGAGCCGACCGGTACCCCGGCCGAGCCGGAGGAGCCCCCTGGGGATCTGGTGCCGTCGATGACGGAGGAACCGCAGACCGCGATCGAACTGCCGTGGCCGGACGGTGCCGACGGTGTTGCCGAGCCCGTCACCGGGTGAGCCGGGGCCCGTTCGAGGTGGCGCGCTTATGGTCCAGACCTATTGACGGAAGGTCTGGACCACTTTAACGTGTGCCGCGTTGTGGCGGCCGGGGTGCCGGCGGTTCTGGCTTGTCAGGATCATGGCATTTTCGGCTCCTCCGGGCTTCACCCCACGAAGGGAACCGGGCATGTTCGGTCGGACATCACGTCTGCTGGGGGTCGGCCTCGCGGCCGCCTGTGTCGTGCAGATGCTGGTCGCGGCGACTCCCAGCTCCGCACAGGAGGACACCTGTGCGGTCAAGTCGAAGCCTGCGGGCAAGGTGCTCCAGGGGTACTGGGAGAACTGGGACGGCGCCTCCAACGGTGTGCACCCGCCACTGGGCTGGATCCCCGTCACCGACAGCCGCATCACGCAGCACGGCTACAACGTGATCAACGCGGCCTTCCCCGTCATCCTCTCCGACGGCACCGTCCAGTGGGAGGACGGGATGGACTCGACCGTGAAGGTCCCGACCCCCGCCGAGATGTGCCGGGCGAAGGCGTCCGGGCTCACCACCCTGATGTCCATCGGCGGTGCGACGGCCGGCATCGACCTCAGCTCCAGCGCGGTGGCCGACCGTTTCGTCGAAACGGTGGTGCCGATCCTCAAGGAGTACAACTTCGACGGCATCGACATCGACATCGAGACCGGGCTGAGCGGCAGCGGCGACATCAGCCGGCTGTCGGCCTCGCAGTCCAACCTGATCCGCATCATCGACGGGGTGCTCGCCGCGATGCCGTCGAACTTCGGCCTGACGATGGCTCCGGAGACGGCGTACGTCACGGGCGGCAGCGTCACCTACGGCTCGATCTGGGGCGCGTACCTGCCCATCGTGAAGAAGTACGCGGACAACGGCCGGCTCTGGTGGCTGAACATGCAGTACTACAACGGGAGCATGTACGGCTGCGCCGGCGACTCGTACTCCGCGGGCACGGTCGAGGGGTTCACCGCCCAGACCGACTGTCTGGACAAGGGGCTCGTCGTCCAGGGCACCACCGTCAAGGTGCCCTACGACAAGCAGGTCCCGGGACTGCCCGCCCAGCCGGGCGCGGGCGGTGGTTACATGGATCCAGGCCTCGTCTCCCAGGCCTGGAACCACTACAGCGGCAGCCTGAAGGGCCTGATGGACTGGTCGCTGAACTGGGACGGCTCCAGGGACTGGACCTTCGGCGACAACGTCAAGGCGCTGCAGGGGCGCTGACCCCCAGGCCCCGCGACGGAACGGCCGACGGCCCCGGGCGGATCTCCTGTACGGAGACCTGCCCGGGGCCGTCGGCGTGGTGGCGGCTACGCCTCGGAGGCGTCCAGCATGCCGTTGCGCTCCACGACCTTGACCCGCTCGCGGCCCTGCTCCTCGCCGAGGGCCCGCTCGTGGGCGTCCAGGCGGTACCAGCCCTCACGGGTGGTGTAGCGGACGCCGCGGGTCCGGAGGAAGTCGGTGACGGCCTCCGGCTCGGGCCGCGCCGGGGCGGGCAGCTTCCCGGTGGTGTGGTCCTCCAGCAGGCAGGCGACGGTCTCGTTGGCATCGCCCTTGGTGTGCCCGATCAGACCGATCGGACCGCGCTTGATCCAGCCGGTGACGTACACGGAATCCATCGGCTCGTCGCCGGCGATGACCCGTCCGGCCGCGTGCGGAACGGTGCCGGACGCGACGTCGAAGGGGAGCTTGGGCAGCTCCTGCGAGTAGTAGCCGACCGCGCGGTAGACGCTCTGCACGTCCCAGTCGTGGAAGTTGCCGGTGCCCTTCACGTTGCCGGTGCCGTCCAGCTCGGTGCGCTCGGTGCGCAGTCCGACGACCCGGCCGTCCTCGCCCAGGATCTCGACGGGGGACTCGAAGAAGTGCAGGAAGAGCTTGTGCGGCCGGTCGCCGACATCGCGGATCGCCCAGTTCTCCAGCGTGGAGGCGACCATATTGGCCTGCTTGTTGCCGCGCCGGGTTTCGATCGAACCCTGGTCGTAGTCGATGTCCTCGGGGTTGACGATGACCTCGATGTTCGGCGAGTGGTCCAGTTCGCGCAGCTCCATCGGGCTGAACTTGGCCTGGGCGGGACCGCGCCGCCCGAAGACGTGCACCTCCAGAGCCTTGTTGGCCCTGAGGCCCTCGTAGACGTTGGCGGGGATCTCCGTCGGCAGCAGTTCGTCACCGGTCTTGGCGAGCATGCGGGCCACGTCCAGGGCCACGTTGCCGACACCCAGGACCGCGACCTTCTCGGCCTCCAGCGGCCAGGTGCGGGCCACGTCCGGGTGGCCGTCGTACCAGGAGACGAAGTCTGCGGCACCGTGCGAGCCGTCCAGCTCGCTGCCCGGTATGTCCAGGGCCCGGTCGGCGTCGGCGCCGGTCGAGAAGATCACGGCGTCGTAGAAGGTCCGCAGCTCGTCCAGGCCGATGTCGTTCGGGTAGTCGACGTTGCCGAAGAGCCGCAGCTGCGGCTTGTCCAGGACCTGGTGGAGGGCCTGCACGATGCCCTTGATGCGCGGGTGGTCCGGGGCCACGCCGTAACGGATCAGGCCGAAGGGTGCGGGCATCCGCTCGAACAGGTCGATGGAAACGCCCGGGTCGGAGGCGGCCTCGGATTTGAGCAGCGCATCCGCTGCGTAGATTCCGGCGGGACCGGCTCCGACGATGGCTACGCGGACGGGGCGTGTCATGGAGGGCTGTTCCTTAGAACGGGCGAACACGGACAGGGCGGGCCTTGGTAAGGCTTGGCTTAGTTCGCCCTCCGCACACGTTAGCCGCTGCCTCCGTCCGATTCCGGGGCGGGTCGGCCTTCTGCGCCGGTTTCCGGCACTCCTGACCGGCGGCGACCATGCCGATCCCTTGGAATCCGGCCGTGCGGACCCGTCTGCGGAATGTGTTCCATCGCACGTTCAGCAGGTGGACAGCTCACTCGAAGATTCGGACAAATAATGGCAGAGTTACCCATATGGATGATCGGGTAGCGGGTGCCCTGTCACTCCCGGACGACTGGCCCGCCCACCCGGACCTCAGTCTCGCCCTGAACCGTATGGGCAGCTTCGACTGGGACCTCGACAGCGGCCTCATGCACATGGACCAGCCCGCCCTCGACGTGTTCGATCTGCGGGCCGACGAATACGACGAGCGGCCCGGGACGCTCGGCCTGCGGGTGCCACCGGACGAGGGCGTGCGGCTGGACGCCCTGGTCGCTCAGGCACTCAAGAGCGGGCGGAGCAACTACGGTGCCTACTTCCGTACCCTGCGCCGCGACGGGAGCCTGCGCTGGACCCATACGCAGGGCTTCGTCCAGCGCGACGCGACCGGGCGGCCCCGCCGGATCATCGGCATCGTCCGTGACGCCACCCAGGAACTGGCCGACTCCACCGCCCGGCGTGAGCTGGACGAGGAGCGCCGGCAGCGGACGAGCCTGGTGGAGGGCACCACCGCGGCGCTGGCCCACGCCCGCACCGTCAGGGACGTCACGGATGTACTCAAGAACTCCCAGGGGCTCGCGCACCTGGGGGCGACGAGCCTGGTCATGGGCCTGATCGAGGCCGGGCGGATCCACCTGGTGGCGGACGGGCCGGAGGGGTCCTTCGTGCCCGGCACCCGGTACACCCGGACGGACGAGCCCTATCCGATGAGCGAGGTCGTCCGCACGCTCACTCCCCGTTTCATCGAGTCCGCCGAGGACTTCGCCACCTCGTACCCGATCCTGTGGCCCCACATCAGTCATCTCGGCATCACCTCGGCGGCCTACCTGCCGCTGATCGCCCAGGCCCGTCCCATCGGCGCGCTGGGGCTGCTCTACAGCGAAAAGGACGGATTCACCGGCGACGAGCGCAATCTGCTGGTCGCCCTCGGCAGCTCCATCGCTCAGAGCCTGCAGCGCGCCATGCTCTACGAGCAGGAGCACGACCTGGCCGAGGGGCTCCAGCAGGCGATGCTGCCGCGCCGGATTCCCGAGGTGCCCGGTGCGCAGATCGCCGTCCGGTACCGCTCGGCCCGGATGGGCCGGGGCATCGGCGGCGACTGGTACGACGTCATCCCGCTGCCGGGCGGCAGGGTGGGTGCCGTCATCGGGGACGTCCAGGGGCATGACACCCATGCGGCGGCCGTCATGGGTCAGCTGCGCATCGTGCTGCGTGCCTACGCCGCCGAGGGGCACAGCCCCGCGACGGTGATGGCGCGGGCCTCCGTCTTCCTGCACGAGCTCGACACCGAACGCTTCGCGACCTGTACCTACGCGGAGGCCGATCTGACCACCGGGGTCGTGCAGATGGTCCGGGCCGGCCATGTGGACCCGCTGGTGCGGGAGGCCGACGGGAGCTGTCGCAAGGTGCCCATCGAGGGCGGGCTGCCGCTCGGGCTCTCCGCGATGTTCGGGCGGCTGGAGTATTCGGTCAGCACCGTCGAGCTGGACCCCGGCCAGACCATGGTGCTGTTCACCGACGGTCTGGTGGAGCTGCCCGGCGCCGATCTCGACGAGGGGATGCAGCTGCTCACCGGCATGATCAGAAACGGTCCGCAGGACCTCCAGCAGCTGGCCGACAGGCTCTGCGAGTCGGTCGACGAGCGTGGCGGCGAGGACGATGTCGCGGTGCTGCTGCTGCGTCGCAAGGCCGCCCACGCCCCGCAGCCCGGCGGCCGGCTCCAGCAGCATGTGGCGCAGAACGACCCCGAGGCGCTGAGCTCGGCACGCCATATGATCCGTGCGGCGGTACGGGCCTGGGGTGCGAAGGGCCGGGCCGACGAGGTCGAGCTCGCCGCCGACGAGCTGACCACCAACGCGCTGATGCACACCGACGGCGGGGCGATCGTCACCATCCGGGTGCTCACCGGGCCCGAGCGGCGGCTCCGGGTCGATGTCGAGGACCGGTCGAGCGCCCTCCCGCGCCGCCGGGACGCGGGCGAGTCCGGGGTGTCGGGCCGCGGTCTGATGCTCGTGGACCGGCTGGCGGATGCCTGGGGTGTCGAGTCGCGGGGCACCGGCAAGTGCGTCTGGTGCGAATTCATCATTCCGCCACGCGAATGACCCGCCGGATCGGCACCGCCGGACGGCGGAATTGAGCACTACGGCAAAGTAACAGAACGTAACATGTCTGTACTTGACCGTAACCGATCGGTCGAGATTGACTGCGACTCGTCAGTCTTTGTCTTCGATGACATGAGGACCCGTTGGGCACTGAGCTACTGGCACCTCTCGATCTCGCCTTCTGGCACCTCGAGTCCGATGCCCACCCCATGCACCTCGGTGCGCTCGCCGTGTTCTCCCGTGACGGCGGCGGGGCCCCCGGCTCCGACACCCTGCTGGAGCTGCTCGGCACCAGGGCCGCCGCGATTCCCCGGCTGCGGATGCGGGTGCGGGACGTGCTGCTGCCGGTCGGCGGCGCGGCCTGGTCCGTGGACAAGGACTTCGATGTCCACCGGCACGTCAAGCGGGTGGACCTGTCCGGGGTCGAGGCGGGGGACGAGGGCGCGTTCATGGCCGCGGCCACCAGGCTCGCCGGTGAGCTGATGGAGCAGCCGCTGCGAAGGGGGCTGCCGCCCTGGCAGATGTACTTGATCGGCGGCGCGGCCGGCGGGCCCTTCGCCGTCCTGGTCAAGCTCCATCACGCGCTCGCCGACGGGATGCGCGCGGTCGCCATCGGGGCCGGGATCTTCGACGAGATCGCCTCCTTCGCGGGCGGCAGCCGGACCGGAGCGCCGGCCGGCCGGGCCCGGCCCGTGCCGCCGCGCTCCTGGATGCCCGGCCCGCGCCAGGTCGCCGGTCTCGCGATCGGGCGGATCGAGGACCTCGGCCGGGCCTTCGGCGTCGGCGCCTCGCTGGTGCGGGCCAGCCGCCTCGATCTGCGCGGGGCGACCGCGCTCAGCGCCAGCTCCAGCGGAACCCGGCGGCTGGCCACCGCCGATCTCGACCTCGACGCCGTGCAGCGCATCCGGCGGGCTGCGGGCGGCACGTCCAACGACGTGCTGCTCGCGGTCGTCGCCGGAGCGCT
This sequence comes from Streptomyces sp. NPDC058221, assembly GCF_042882365.1. Taxonomy (NCBI): domain Bacteria; kingdom Bacillati; phylum Actinomycetota; class Actinomycetes; order Kitasatosporales; family Streptomycetaceae; genus Streptomyces; species Streptomyces sp. NPDC058221. The sequence continues at coordinate 18,932 of NZ_JBHVWF010000099.1, forward strand.
GCGCCGCTGGATGCTGGAGCGCGGAGAGCCGCTGCCCGGAGCCGATCCGCGCGCCCTGGTCCCCGTCTCCCGGCGGCGTCCCGGTGGCGCCGCCACCGGGAACCGGCTCTCCGCGTACCTGCTCGGGCTCCCGGTCTCCGAACCCGACCCGTGGGAACGGCTGCGGGCGGTACGCGGAGCCATGGACCGCAACAAGGCCGCCGGACCGCTGCGCGGGGCCGGTGCGGTCGCCGTACTGGCGGACCAACTGCCGTCGCTGGCCCACCGCTTCGGTGCCCCGCTCGCCGGCAACGCGGCCAGGATGCTCTTCGACGTACTGGTCACCAGCGTGCCGCTGCCGCGCTCGGCGCTCTCGCTCGGCGGCTGCCCGCTGCGCGCGCTGTACCCGATGGCACCGCTGGCCCGCGGCCAGTCGCTGGCCGTGGCGCTCACGACGTACGGCGGCAGGGTGCAGATCGGGCTGGTGGCCGACGGCAAGGCGCTGCCGGATCTGGAGCGGCTGGGCCGGTGTGCCGAGGACGAGGTGGCGGAGCTGCTCGCGCTGCTGCCCGCCCGCTGACCGACCGGGACGGCGCCGCGAGACCCAGCCATAGGTCGGACAGGTTCCTGTGCAATAGCCATAGTTGATGACCTCCGGGGTGTTGACGCGCCCAAGTGATCCGATGAATATTTGCCGGGTGCACCAAGCGATCATCGGGGAGGGCGGCGGAAGCATGCGGCGCAACAGGCTGGGAAACAGCGCGGTCGAGGTCACCGAGCTGTCCTTCGGGGCGGCCGCCATCGGCAATCTCTTCAGCGCGGTCGAACCGGCGCGGGCCGCGGCCGCCGTCGACGCCGCCTGGGACGAGGGCATCCGCTACTTCGACACCGCCCCGCACTACGGGCTCGGCCTCTCGGAGCGACGGCTCGGCGAGGCGCTGCGCCGCCGCCCCCGCGACTCGTACGTACTGTCCACCAAGGTCGGCCGGATACTCGACCCGCTGCCCGGCGGCGGCCCCGCGGCCGCCGAAGGGCTCTCCGAGGGCTTCGCGGTGCGGGCCACCCACCGCCGCCGCTGGGACTTCAGCGCCGCCGGTGTCCGCCGCAGCATCGAGGACAGCCTGGACCGGCTCGGCCTCGACCGCATCGACATCGCCTATCTGCACGACCCGGACGACCACGCCGAAGCCGCCTTCCACCAGGCCTATCCGGAGCTGGAGAGGCTGCGCGCGGAGGGGGTCCTCGGTGCCATCGGGGCCGGCATGAACCAGACCGGGATGCTCACCCGCTTCCTCCGCGACACCGATGTCGACGTGGTGCTCTGCGCCGGCCGCCACACTCTGCTCGACCAGTCCGCCCTGACCGATCTGCTCCCCGAGGCAGCCGCCCGCGGCCGTGGCGTCGTCGTCGGCGGGGTCTTCAACTCCGGCCTCCTCGCCGACCCGCGCCCCGGCGCGACGTACGACTACGCCGCCGCGCCCCTGAACCTCCTGGACCGGGCCCTGCGCCTGAAGGCCGTCACCGAGGGCCACGGCGTGCCGCTGCGCGCCGCCGCCCTGCACTACCCGCTCACCCATCCCGCCGTCGCCGGTGTGCTCGTCGGCACGCGCTCCCCGGTCGAGGTGCGTGACGCCGCCGCGCTGCTGCGCCGGCCGGTCCCCGAAGACCTCTGGGACGAACTGCGCGAGACGGGCCTGCTGACCGAGAACGGACACTGACATGCGTATCGCCCTGCACACCAAGGTCCGCGCGGATCGCATACCGCAGTACGAGGCCGCGCACCGCGAGGTCCCGGCCGAACTGACCCGTGCGATCCGCGCCGCAGGGGCTACCTCCTGGTCGATCTGGCGCAGCGGAACCGACCTGTTCCACGTCATCGAGTGCGAGGACTACACCCGGCTCCTCGCCGAACTGGCGGAACTCCCCGTGAACGTCGCCTGGCAGGCCAGGATGGACGAGCTCCTCGACGTCGCCCACGACTACTCCTCGGACGGCGCCGAGGCCGGCCTCCCCGCCGTCTGGGAGCTGTGAGATGACCGGCATCCCGCGGATCGTCGACGCCCACCACCACGTCTGGGACCTCGCGGTACGCGACCAGGAGTGGATCACCGGCGAGGACATGGCTCCCCTGCGCCGCGACTTCTCCCTCGCCGACCTGGAGCCGGAGGCCCGCGCCAACGGTGTGTGCGCCACCGTGCTCGTGCAGACCGTCACCGTCCCCGAGGAGACCCCCGAGTTCCTCGCGCTCGCGGACGGCAGCGATCTGGTCGCCGGAGTCGTGGGCTGGAGCGATCTCACCGCGCCGGACATCGCCGACACCCTGGCCGCCCTGCGCGAGCTCCCCGGCGGCGACCGGCTCGTCTCGCTGCGCCACCAGGTGCAGAGCGAACCCGATCCCGAGTGGCTGCTGCGCGCCGACGTGCGGCGCGGCCTGGCCGCGGTGGCCGACGCCGGGCTCGTCTACGACCTGGTGGTCCAGCCGCACCAGTTGCCCGCCGCCGTCAGAGCGGCCGGTCTGCTGCCCGGGCTCACCTTCGTACTCGACCACGCGGGCAAGCCGCCGGTCTCGACCGGGGATCTGCACCCCTGGGCCGACGACCTTCGGGCACTCGCCGCCCTGCCCAACACCGTGTGCAAACTCTCCGGTCTGGTCACCGAGGCCGATCAGCGCGCCTGGACCGTCGACGATCTGCGCCCCTACGCCGACACCGTCCTCGACGCCTTCGGGCCGTCCCGGCTGATGTTCGGCTCGGACTGGCCGGTGTGCCGTCTCGCCGCCACGTACACCGAGGTCGTCGAGGCCGCCCACACTCTCGTCGGGGGACTCGGACCCGACGAACGGTCCGCCGTTCTCGCCACCACGGCCGAGCGGGTGTACGGCCTCCGGTAGGCACCGGGGCGACGGCTGCGGCAGGCTGGGAACCATGCCCGAACTGCCGGAAGTCGAAGCCCTGCGGGTCTTCCTCGACGACCACCTGGTCGGCAGGGAGATCGACCGCGTCATTCCGCTCGCCATCAGCGTCCTGAAGACGTACGACCCGCCGCTCACCGCCCTGCACGGCGGTACGGTCACCGGAGTCCAGCGGCACGGCAAGTTCCTGGACATCGCGGTGGGCCCGCTGCACCTGGTCACCCACCTCGCACGGGCCGGCTGGCTGCACTGGAAGGACAGCTTCCCCACCACTGCGCCGCGCCCCGGCAAGGGGCCGCTCGCCCTGCGCACCGTACTGACCGGCGGCGACGGCTTCGACCTCACCGAGGCAGGAACCACCAAGCGCCTCGCCGTCCACCTCGTGCACGACCCCGCCGAGGTGTCCGGTGTGGCCCGGCTCGGGCCCGACCCGCTCGATCCCTCCTTCGACCGGGAGGCCTTCGCCGCGCTTCTGGACGGTGAACGCCGCCAGATCAAGGGCGCGCTGCGCGACCAGTCGCTGATCGCGGGCATCGGCAACGCCTACAGCGACGAGATCCTGCACGTCGCGAAGATGTCGCCCTTCAAGCCCACCGCACATCTCACCGACGACGAGATCACCCGGCTCCACACCGCCCTGCGCACCACGCTCGACGACGCCGTCGCCCGCTCCAGCGGTCTTGAGGCGGGCCGGCTCAAGGCCGAGAAGCGCAGCGGGATGCGGGTGCACGGGCGTACCGGGGAGGCCTGCCCGGTCTGCGGGGACACCGTCCGCGAGGTCTCATTCAGCGACTCCTCGCTCCAGTACTGCCCGACCTGCCAGACCGGCGGGAAACCGCTCGCCGACCGCAGGCTCTCCAAGCTGCTCAAGTAGCGTGCCCGGCCGGTCTACACTCCGGCCTCATGCTGCGCGTACTCGCCGTCGACGACGAAGAACCCGCCCTGGAGGAGCTCCTGTACCTCCTGCGCGCCGATCCCCGCATCCGCAGCGCCGAAGGGGCCACCGGGGCCACCGAGGCGCTGCGCCGCATCGGCAGTGCGGTCGAGGCCGGGCCCGAGGATGCCGCCGCCATCGACGTCGTCTTCCTCGACATCCACATGGCGGGCCTCACCGGCCTCGACGTGGCCCAGCTGCTGGCCGGGTTCGCCGCGCCGCCGCTCATCGTCTTCGTCACCGCGCACGAGGGCTTCGCCGTACACGCCTTCGACCTCAAGGCCGTCGACTACGTCCTCAAGCCCGTACGCCGTGAACGCCTCGCCGAAGCGGTGCGCCGCGCCGCCGAACAGGTCGGCGAGCGATCCGCACCCGCCCATGACCCCGCGAACGACCAGATCCCGGTCGAACTCGGCGGCGTCATCCGCTTCATCCCGATCGACGACATCGCGTACGCCGAGGCCCAGGGCGACTACGCGCGGCTGCACACCGCCACCGGCAGCCATCTGGTCCGCGTCCCGCTGACCACTCTGGAGGAACGCTGGCGGACCCGTGGCTTCGTGCGCATCCACCGCCGCCACCTCGTGGCGCTCGGCCGGATCGACGAACTGCGCCTGGACGCGGGCAGCATGAGCGTACGCATCGGCACCGCGGAACTCGCCGTCAGCCGCCGCCACACCCGCGCGCTGCGCGATCTGCTGATGCGGCAGGGCAGTCGCTGACCAGGGGCTACCCGCGTTCGAATCCCTTCCCAGCGGGGCCGGGTGCTGCGTACACTCCGGCCCCATGTCCGCAGAGTCAACGCCCCGGCGTGAAGTGGTGACGGGGGAGCCCCGGCGGGTGCGTCCGCTGCCGCGCTACCGCACCCAGTCGGAGATCGACGAGCAGACCGCGCTGGGCGGTGCCTACGTACGCTCGTTGATGCGTAGCCAACTGCGCGCGGGGCTCACCGCCTTCGCCGTCCTCGCGGCCGTCGCCGCAACCCTGCCGCTGGTCTTCGAGGCGCTGCGCAGCGACGCCGTGGTCTGGGCCGTCCTCGGCTTCGCCGCCTACCCGCCGCTCACCCTGATCGCCTGGTGGTACGTGCGCCGGGCCGAGCGCAACGAGCACGACTTCGCGCGGCTCGTGGAAGGCCGCCCCGCACAGTGAGCCGCGCGTACGCGGTGACGGCCGTCACCGCCGTCGTCCTCGCCACCGTCCTCGTCGGCGGGTTCGGGCTGCGGATCTCCCGCACCACATCAGACTTCTATGTCGCCTCGCGCACCGTACGGCCACGCCTCAACGCGGCCGCGATCAGCGGCGAATACCTCTCGGCCGCCTCCTTCCTCGGCATCGCCGGACTCGTGCTGGTGCACGGGCCCGACATGCTCTGGTACCCGGTGGGTTACACCGCCGGCTACCTGGTGCTGCTGGTCTTCGTCGCCGCGCCGCTGCGCCGCTCCGGGGCGTACACGCTGCCCGACTTCGCCGAGGGACGGCTCGAATCCCGTCAGGTGCGGCGGCTCGTCAGCGTGCTCGTCGTCGGTGCCGGCTGGCTCTACCTCGTGCCACAGCTCCAGGGCGCCGGGCTCACCCTGAAGATCCTGACGGGGGCGCCGGGCTGGCTCGGCGACGTCCTGGTCGCCTCCGTGGTCGTTGTCGCCGTCGCCGCGGGAGGCATGCGCTCCATCACCTTCGTCCAGGTCTTCCAGTACTGGCTGAAGCTGACCGCGCTCCTGGTCCCCGCTCTCTTCCTGGTCCTGGCCTGGCAGGGCGACGGACGGCCCCGGGTCACCTTCGACGAGCAGCTGTCCGTCTTCCGCGCCGACCACCCGCTGTACGCCACCTACGGCCTCATCGTCGCGACCTTCCTCGGCACCATGGGGCTGCCGCACGTCGTCGTCCGCTTCTACACCAGCCCCAACGGCCGCGACGCCCGGCGCACCACCGTCGCCGTTCTCGCCCTGATCGGCGTCTTCTACCTGCTGCCGCCCGTCTACGGAGCCCTCGGCAGGCTGTACGCCCCCGAGCTCATCCAGGGCGGCGACGCGGATGCCGCCGTGCTGCTGCTGCCCGGCCGGGTCATCGGCGGCCTCGGCGGCGACCTGCTCGGCGCACTCATCGCCGGCGGGGCCTTCGCCGCGTTCCTGTCCACCGCGTCCGGTCTGACGATGGCCGTCGCCGGTGTCATCACCCAGGATGTCCTGCCCTCGCGCGGCGTACGGCACTTCAGGCTTGCCACGGTCCTCGCCATCTCCGTCCCGCTGGCCGGCTCACTGGTGGTCAGCCGGGTGCCGGTCGCCGACTCGGTGGGGATGGCGTTCGCCGTGTCGGCGTCGTCCTTCTGCCCGCTGCTGGTCCTCGGGATCTGGTGGCGCCGGCTCACCCCGCCCGGCGCCGTAGCCGGTCTGCTCCTCGGCGGCGGTTCCGCACTGCTCTCCGTCGCGATCACCGTCAGCGGCGCGGTGCGCCCGCCCGGCTGGCCGCACGCCCTGCTCGCCTGGCCCGCCGTCTGGTCCGTACCCGTCGGCTTCCTCGCCATGATCCTGGTCTCGCTCGCCACCCCGGGCCGGATACCCGCCGGCACGAACGCCGCCATGACCCGCTTCCACCTGCCCGAAGCGCTCACATCGGGGAGGCACCGGTGACCGGGGCCGGATACGCCGTCATCGTGCTTCTCGCCCTGCTGCTGTTCGGCGGGGGCCTGCTGCTGGGGCGGCGCACCGCCCGCCCCGTCCGCACCAGCGACGTCGGCACGCCCGTCGAGCACGCCACCTTCGAGACCCTGCACACCGCCTCCCTGGCAGCGCCCCCGCTGCGCGCCGGACTCACCGAGGACAGCGCCCGCAAGTCCGCCCGCCGGCTGCGCTCACTGCTCGGCACCGACGCCCTGTGCCTCACCGACCGCGAGCGGGTCCTGGTCTGGGACGGGGAGGGCGACCATCACGGCCGGCACGTCATGGAGGAGGTGCGCGAGCTGCTCGCCAGCGGCCGCGACACAGCCTTCCGCAGTGACTGCGACGATCTGGACTGCCCACTGCGGTGGGCCGTCGCCGTGCCGCTCACCGTCGACCACCGGGTCCTCGGAGCCCTGATCGCCTACGCCCCGCGGGAGTCGGCGGTACTGGCCAGGGCCGCAGGCGAGGTCGCCCGCTGGGTCTGCGTACAGCTGGAACTCGCCGAACTCGACCGCTCGCGCACCCAGCTCATCGAGGCCGAGATCAGGGCCCTGCGCGCGCAGATCTCCCCGCACTTCATCTTCAACTCACTGGCCGCCATCGCCTCGTTCGTCCGCACCGACCCCGAGCAGGCACGTGAACTCCTTCTGGAGTTCGCCGACTTCACCCGCTACTCGTTCCGCAGCCACGGCGACTTCACCACCCTCGCCGACGAACTGCACTCCATCGACCAGTACCTGGCCCTGGTCCGGGCACGCTTCGGTGAACGGCTCGCGGTCACCCTCCAGGTCGCCCCCGAGGTGCTGCCCGTCGCCCTGCCGTTCCTCTGCCTCCAGCCGCTCGTCGAGAACGCCGTCAAACACGGACTCGAAGGAGCGGTCACCTCCAGCCGCATCACCATCAGCGCCCTGGACGCCGGTTCGGAGGCCGAGGTCGTCATCGAGGACGACGGAATCGGCATGGACCCGGAACGGCTGCGCCACATCCTGCGCGGCGAGGGCGGCAAGTCCACCGGAGTCGGCCTGCTCAACGTGGACGAACGGCTGCGCCAGGTGTACGGGGACGACTACGGGCTCGTCATCGAGACGGGCATCGGTGCCGGAATGCGGATCACGGTGCGGCTGCCGAAGTACCGCGCCGGGGTGCACGGATCCTGAAGGGGCGGCCGGCACGCGGGCCATGAGGCGAAGGCGCCTCGGCGGGTGAAGGCCCCAGTTCAGGTGGCGCCGCTCAGTACAGGTGGATCGAGAGGTGCCCCAGCGGCAGCCCCAGCTGCCAGGCAGGCGTCCACACCTGGGCAGCCGCCCCCTCCGCCTCCGGGTCCTGCGGGCCGTCGGGCTCCCTGGGCGGCGGCCCGATCGCGTCGAGATCGGCCGCCAGCAGCTCGGTGTCCTCCAGCCACCGCCAGGCCGCCCGGGCCAGCGCGAGGTCCGGACCGGCGTCACCCGAGGCCTCCAGCGCGTCGAGCCGCGCACAGACCCAGCCGCGCCACGGGGCCCCGTACGCGGTCAGCAGCCGCAGCTCGTCGACCCGGGCGGCGGGCAGGGAGTCGGCCACCGCCCCGTCGGAGAGGAACACGGTGAGGGCGAGCGCATCGCGGCCCGCCCGGTACTCCAGGGTCGCCGGCTCCATCAGCTCACCGGTCCGCAGCAGTTCGTCGGCGACGTACTCCGCGTACATCCAGGCCATCGGGATCAGCAGCCCGCCGCCACTGGATCCGTCTTGACGTTCCGGACGCATCCGCCTCTCGCCCCATTCCGTTCTCGGTACGGCCCTACACGCAGCATTGAACCGGGGGAGCGCGCCCCGCGTGGCCAGAAGGACAGGATCCGTCGGACCCGATCCGTCACAGACATGAGGTTGCGATGACCGCCGACCCCGGGGAGGGACCGCATATGCGGCAGTTGCTCGGAGCCTACGTGCTGGACGCGCTCCCGGCTCCGGAGGCGCGGAGTGTCTCCCGCCATCTGCAGAGCTGCGACCGCTGCGCCGCCGACTACGTGGCGCTGGCGGAGGCCGCGGCCCTGCTGCCGCTGCTCAGCGAGGAGGACCTGCTGGAGTAACCGGGCAGACTGCGGGAGAGCAGTCGCAGCGCGTAGTACGAACGGGACTTGACGGTGCCGGCCGGTATTCCGAGTGCCTCGGCCGTCTCGCCCACGCTCAGCCCGCGGAAGTAGATCTGCACCAGCACCGCCCGGTGCTCCGGGCTGAGGGTGCGCACCGCCTCGCGCACATCGAGCGCGGCCACCGCGGCCTCCGCGGTGTCCTCCCCGTCCGGTGCGCTCTCCAGCACGGCGTCGCCCACCTCGGCCGGCCGGGCCAGCCGTGACCTGCGGGCGTCGATCGCGAGCCGGCGCCCCACGGTGAAGAGCCAGGGCCGCATCGACTCGTACGGGCCGTCGAAGGCCTCCGGATGCTGCCAGGCGCGCACCAGCGTCTCCTGGAGCAGATCCTCGGCCCGCTGCCGGTCGCCGAAGGTCAGACCCAGCAGAAAGTGGAACAGGGCCGCACCGTGCTCACGCTGCAGATCCGCGAGGGCCCGCTCATCGGTCGTCGTCGTGGTCATGGTGAACGCCCTTCCCCGCGGAGGTCCCTGCCGCCTCGCTGCTGACTGGCGTATACGAACGCATTCGCGCCCGGGGCAACAGGACAAACGCCGCCCTGTGCGACGAGCGGTCGCACGGAGCGGCGAATGGTGCGGTGAGCGGTCGGGCGGTGCCGGCCCGGGCGGGGAGCGCGGTGCCCGGGGCGCGTCCCGCACGGGCAGGCGGCGGCGCGACGCGCTTTGTTTACGGGACGACGGTGACGGGCCAGCGTCCCGCCTTGACGAGGCGGACGGCCACCGAACCGATGAAACGGTGTCCCGCAGACTCCGAAGCGCCCACCACCACGGCGTCGGCCTTCAGCTCGTCCGCCGCGGTCACCAGCCCGTTGTACGGATCACCACGGAAGGTGTGGAACTCCCAGCGGACATCCCATATGTCCTTCATCCGCTCGGTCGACTCCCGGATCTCGTTCACCAGGCCCTCCGCCACCTCTCCGGTCGTGTCGCCGACCGGCGCACCGAGCGCGGCACCCGCGGGCAGCACGGGCTGTACATAGACGAGGGCGAGCATGGCCCTCTGCCGACGGGCGAGACCGGCGGCATAGGCCGCCGCTCGCATGGAGGATTCGGAACCGTCGAGGCCCGCGACGATCACTTTGGGGCCGTCTGTGCCACGTTCGAACTGGTGAGGCTGCTGGTCTGTCACGGCAGTGAGGCTATCCGCTCCCGTGGCGGCCGCCCGTCCGGGTTCCCGGCCGCTCCGGCGCGGCGCTGCCGGATGCCGCGGACCGGCTCCCCCCATTGGGTGCAAAACCCGGCGCAACCGGTGTCGTTGAGGACGGTGGGAGTGCGGACGTGCGAGCAGTTGGTCATGAAAAATGATCAGAGGCTGCCGATGCGCAGAACACTGCTGGGGCTGGCCGCCGGGCTGGGAGCGGCCACGGTCGTGCGTCTGCTCGCCGCCGACACCGCAGGCACCCCCGTCCGGCGCCCCGCGCAGCCGTCGACTGTCGCCGCAGGTCCGCAGGCGGCCGTGCGTACCAAGCCGCTGTCCTATCGTCTGAGTCCCATGACCGCCCACACCCCGCCCCACTACCGCCCCGCGAAGCCCCCGGTCCGCACCCGGCCGTTCGAGAGGCTGCCCGACATCGGCCATGCGATGGTGCTGACCTTCGACGACGGCCCGGACCCGCTCTACACCCCGCACGTCCTGGACACGCTGCGCAGGCACGACGTCCGGGCGATGTTCTTCCTCTGCGGGGAGATGGCCAACGACAACCAGGACCTGGTGCGCAGGATCTCCGACGACGGACACACCGTCGGCAATCACTCGTGGACGCACCCGCTGGTCACCAAGCTCTCCCGGGCGGGCATCACGGACGAACTGGGCCGTACGAGCGACGTGATCGAGAAGATCACCGGTGCCGCGCCGCTCTGGTACCGGGCGCCCTACGGGGCCTGGAACCGCAACTCCTTCGAAATCGGCGCGGCCATGGGCATGGAGCCGATGGCCTGGACGGTGGATACGCTGGACTGGACGGTCCCCGGCACCGACACGATCGTCCACCGGGTCAGGGAGGGGGCGGCGCCCGGCGTGGTGGTGCTCTCGCACGACGCAGGCGGCAACCGTTCGCAGAGCGTGGCCGCGCTGGGCCGCTACCTGCCGGAGCTGCTGGACGACGGGTACCGGCTGACGGTGCCGCAGCGTCGTTGAGGTGTGCGGCGGCTGCTGCCGGGGGCTGTCCCGCGCCCCCGGCAGTGCTGCCCGGCACGGGGCGGCCGAGCTCCGGCGGTGTTGGTCAGCGGGTCCCGACCAGCCGGGCGAAGACCACGACGTTGCCGTCGTAGCCGTTGGCCTTCGTGAACCCGCCTCCGCAGGTGATGACCCGCAGCTCCGCCTTGCCGGTGTCGCCGTACACCCGGGCGCCGGGGAAGTCGTTCTTGGCGAACACCTCGACGCCGTAGACCTCGAACACGGCGACCCGGTCGTCGCTGCGGGAGATCTCGATGCGGTTGCCCTTCTTCAGTGAGCCCAGACCGTAGAAGACGGCCGGTCCCGCCATGTTGTCGACATGGCCGACGACGACGGAGGTGCCGAGCTGCCCCGGTGCGATGCCGTTCTGGTACCAGCCCGCGAGATTCGGATCCTGCGGGGGCGGTGTCTCGATCCAGCCGTCCGGGTCCAGGTTCACGTCCACGACCGGTGCGTCGACCTGGATCGAGGGGATGGAGACGCGGTCGACGGGGGCGTACGCCAGCGGCTTCACGGCAGGACCCGCCACCGGTGCGGGCGGAGCGTCCTTCTTGTGGTCGACCGAGGTGGCGGCGACCGGCTGAGGCGGTCCGGGCGAGAGGTCCGCGCCGTTCCGCATCAGTGCGATACCGGTGAGCATCACGAGGGCGAGCGCGCCCCACGGCGAGTGTCTGATCCGTTCGGGGCGCCAGCTGTCCCGGCCCATGGTTCTCCCTTCGTCGCGACGAGGGGAACGCTAGGCGCGGGTCGGCCGGGCGGCGATCAGGGAAGGGCGAACGGGTGGCGGCCACGGGGGCGGCTGCTTATCGGAGTAGTGCGGAGATAAAAGTTCTGACGGTCTGTGACCTGCGGATCCATCAGTTCGACGGGTGCGCACACGGTGTGTCGGATCACCGGGGTGGAGCAGTGCCGAAATGCGGTGGATCAAGGATCTGGTGAGGGTTCGTCATGGGAGGCGTTCTCGTCGATCATCCCGGTGCACAGAGCTCCGGGGACGCTTCCCGCTGGAGGTTCGAACGATGCGTGCTACACGCGCTCTCGTTGTCGCCGCGACCGCCGTCGCCGCTCTCGGGCTCGGTGCCCCGATGGCAGCAGCTGGTGGAGACGTCGGGAACGGTCAGAACAACGGGAACAGCCAGAACGACTGGAACAACCAGGGCGACTGGAACAACGGCAACGGCAACGGCAACGGCAACGGGAACGGCAACGGCAACGGGAACGGCAACAGCCGCCCCAACGGGCCGAACAACGTGACCGTCGACCCCGAGCGCGTCCACCAGGGCGCGGCCATGCAGGTCAGTGCAGAGGGCTGCGGTCGAGGCGGCAGCGTCTCGTCCAACGCCTTCCGGACCACGAGGCTTTCGGCGGGCCGGATCGGTCACGCCAGGGTCCGGATCCTCAACGACGCGACGCCGGGCTCCTACAACCTGACGGTGCGCTGTGACGGCACCGACCGGACGGCCGGCCACCGCTTCACCGTCCTCAACAGCCGGGGCGCCCAGGGCGGTCTCGGTGGCTCGATGGCCGCTGGTCCGGCCGAGATGGGTGTCGGCGCGGGTCTGGTCGCCTCGGCGGCCCTCGGCGGAGGCATGTACGTCATGCGCCGCCGGAGGATGAGCCATGGTGCGATCTGATGTCGCGGATGCACCCGCAGGTCCGATAACCACGTCGCCCCGGGTCCTGTCACAGGACCCCGGGGGGCTTTAGGTTGTTGCGGGCTGGCCGGTCAGTGCGAAAGGGACTCCATGGGCCCGCCGGCGACCAAAACGGTGG
>NZ_JBHVWF010000100.1:0-10790 GCF_042882365.1 Streptomyces sp. NPDC058221
GGCCTGCATCGCCCGGGACCGGCCTGCATCGCCCGGGACCGGCCTGCATCGCCCGGGACCGGCCCGCATCGCCCGGGGTTCGGCTACATCCGCCCGGGGTCCGGCCGCATCGCCGGGCCGGCCACATCAAGCCTGTCCGGCGATTGAGGACATCTCTGACATCGGCACGGGCGAGGCCGCGGCTGCACGCCGCGCAGTCCCCCGGGCGCCGGGGCCGGGCGGACCGGCGGACGCGGACCGGCGCCGTCACCACGGTGGATTCCGTGGTGACGGCGCCGGTTTCTGCCGTATGAGGTTGTCCGCGCGACGCCGTCTCCCCGAGTCGGACGGCGTCGTGCAGTTCTCGGCCTGGCTCAGCTCTCGGCCAGGATGTGTGAGAGCTCCGTATCGAGATCGAAGTGACGATGCTCGGTGCCGGGCGGAACCGCGGCGTCGGTCCTCTTCAGGAACGACTCCAGGGCTCTCGCCGGGGCCTCGAGCAGGGCTTCGCCCTCTGGGGAGCTCAGCGCGATACAGACGACGCCCTGGCCGTGACTACGGGATGGCCAGACGCGGACGTCTCCGGTGCCGGTGGGCCTGTGCAGCCCCTCGGCAAGGAGGTCGCGGGCGAAAACCCACTCGACCGTTTCCTCCGCTCCGGTGTGGAAGGTGGCGTGCACGGCATACGGATCGGCCGTGTCATACCGCAGGCCCGCGGGTACAGGCAGTGAGGACTCGCTCGACACAACGAGGCGCAGGTGCAGCTCGCAGCTGACCGTGGTGTTCATAAGCGCCAGGGCCTTTCGCTCAGTGTGCGCTCGGGGATTCGCACGTCGGCGAAATCGACATGCCACCTACGGTGGCGTTGTAAACCCCTCTGACCGTTTTGTGATCCTTCAGGTAGCTCGTACAGCGGTGTGTAACTTTGGGTGATGCGGCCATTCCGGTGACGACGAGCGTTCCGGTAGGTTGACCCCCATGAATGCGGAGAGTGACGAGCGGGACGGAGCCGCCGCACCGGCGGATCCGTCGCCCGCGACGGGGGACGTGGCAGGGGCGGGAGGCGTGACGGGGGACGTCGCGCGGGATGTGCCGGAGGGGGACCCCGGTCTCGGCTCCAGGGCGCCCGGATTCATCAAGGCCTCCAGGCCGCTGCACCTGAGCTGGCAGGTCGGGGTGTTCATCGTCGGCCTCGCCGTGGTGGTGGCGGGCATCATCATGCTGCCGCTGCCGGGCCCCGGCTGGCTGGTGATCTTCGGCGGCATGGCGATCTGGGCGACCGAGTTCGTCTGGGCCCAGCTGGTGCTGCGCTGGACGCGGCGGAAGGTCACCGAGGCAGCCAGGCGTGCCCTCGATCCCAAGGTCCGACGGCGCAATATCGCGCTCACCGTGATCGGTCTCGTGATCATCGCGGTGCTGGTGGGGATCTACGTGTGGAAGTTCGGAATCGTCATGCCGTGGAAGATCCACGAGTGACCTGGAGCCGGTCGGGGGGCACCGCTGACATGGGGTAATGTTTGGCGTGCGCCCGGGCGATTAGCTCAGTGGGAGAGCGCTTCGTTCACACCGAAGAGGTCACTGGTTCGAACCCAGTATCGCCCACCCCGGACCGACGGCTCGGAAGCTCGTTGAAGCTTCCGGGCCGTCGGCGTTTTCGCGTGCGCAGTTCAAGTGCTTCGACGATTTTCGTCCCGGCTTTTGACGCCGCACACGGCTCTTCCTGCTGCTGATCCGGAAAGCGCTTTCTAAAACGATTCAATCAACCTGACTGAATCAAACGCAGGGGCGGAGTCGCCGGCACGGGTCAAGGCCGGCGGCTACGCCGACCGGAAGAAGGCCGAGCAGGTCAAGGACATGCCGGAGTTCAAGGAGGCCTCCCTCGACTACTGCCGCTACTTCAATGCCACCAGGGCAGAACAGCAGGCCCGCTACGGCTCGGACTTCGGCAGCATGCTCCTCTTCCAGGGCCACGCGCGGATGGACGCCCACGCCGGCATGCAGAGCGGCGGCGAGAAGCTCGCCGCCCGCGCCTGGGAGAAGTTCCGCAACACAGCGACGGATACAAGGAATCCGCCCTGGAAGAACGAGAAGGTGAGCGGCCCGGTCACCACCGTCCCGGGCAGCGAAGTCAACTGGCTCTACAGCAACGGCACCGCACTGTACGGGCTCGCCGCCATCGAGAACCTCGCCCTCGTCGGTGACGGCATGCCGGCCTGAGGCCCGTGAGGGCGCCCCGGGCCGGTCCCGCGGGGTGTCACCGCATCCGGCCCAGGGCGTCCCGCAACCGCCGGGCGTCGCGCAGCCGCCTCTCATACGTCGCCCCCACCGCCAGCAGCAGCACCCCGGCCAGCGCCGGCGCCACCCAGCGCGGCATCGCACCCACCACCTGCACCACGTAGGGCGCCAGCTCGTGCAGGGCATCCAGCGCCAGCACCGCACCGCCCAGCACCAGCAGCGCCTGGAGCCGAGACCGCGCTCCCAGCAGCGTGATCACCAGCGCCGCCGCCCCCAGCAGCAGCGGCCGCAGCCACTGCGGATCGGCCCAGGCGGCGACGAGCGCCGGCACCAGCGTCACCGCCAGCCCCGCCCCGTACGCCGTCCACGACGACGCCGCGGCATCACGGCGCCGCCGCAGACCACCGATCACCAGCGCCGGAACGGTCACCGGCAGGGTGTACGCCTCCGGGGACGACACCCCGGACGCCGACAGCCGGACCCAGGCCGCCAGCACGAACAGTGCCGTCGCCAGATATCCCGCCACCGGCCGCCGCTCCGGGCGCAGTGCCGTCCCCGCCGCCAGCACGCCGCACAGGGACAGCACCAGAGCCAGGAACGGCAGGTCGCCCGCAGCCATGACCACGGCCGTCGCCGCCACCGCACCGCCGGTCAGTTCGACAGGCAGCGCCATCGCGCGCCCCTGCAGCGTGGCGCCCAGCAGCACCGTCACCACGGGCACGGCCAGCAGCAGCGGTGCCGCCCGATGGGCGGCAAGCCCCAGCGACGCACCGCACGCACCGGCCGGCACCGCGGCACAGACCACGGCCGCGCACGCCGCCACCGTCTGCACGGCCGCCGCCACCCGGTCGCGCCCCGACGCCCCGGCCACGCAGGTGTCCAGGGCCACCGCAGCCGCGGTGAACAGCACCAGCAGCGCCCCGAACACCGCATACACGGCCGGTTCGGATGCCAGCGACAGCAGCGCCACGCCCACCGCACCGACCGCCCCGCACACCGAGGCCGTCAGGGCCACCCCCTTCATCCCACGGCGCAGACCGCCCACCGCCACCGCGAACAGGGCGGCGACCAGCACCGACTGCACCGCGACGGCCATCGCGTACGAGAGGTCCAGCGCGGCGGGCAGCACCGCGAGGCCTGTCCAGCCGAGCACCGCGGCCGCCGCGCCCACAGCGCCCCGCGCCGAGGGACCGAGGCGGAACACCTGCCCGGCCGAGCGCAGCACGCCCTCCCACCAGCGGTACGCCACCGCGAGCACCGCGGCCACCGCGAGCAGCACGAGCGGTGCCGTGGTCAGCTCCGGCCACGGCAGCCCCGTCGCACCCAGCGCACCCCGGGCACCGCCCTGCGGCGCGCCCTCCCACACCCGCCCCAGCTGCGACACCGGACCCACCAGCGACACCGCGACCGGCGGCAGCGCGAACAGCACCGACCCCGCCGCCACCACTCCCGAGGCCCACGCCAGCCCCTGTCCGGCCGGACGCCCCACCGGAGCCCGCACACCGGCCAACAGCGCTCCTCCGCACAGCAGATACACCGGCACCACCCAGCTGCCGGACACGCCCGCCACCACCACCGAACCGGTGGCGGCCACGGCCGACAGACCGGCCACCAGCCCGCCGGCCACCGCGGCTCCTGACGGGGCGCGCCGGGCCCCGGACAGCGCGATCACCGAACCCGCCAGCAGCAGCGCGCCCGGCGCCACCGCGTCCGCCGGCCCATCGGCCGACAGCGACTCGACCAGTGCCACCAGCAGTCCCGCACCACCGGTCGCGCAGAGCCCGGCGCAGGCCGCCACCCGTACCGCAACGCCCTTGCCCCACACCGCGATCACACAGTCCATCGCCGCCGTTGCCAGCAGCACACCGGCGAAGACCAGGGCGCCCGCCCCCTCCGCCCACGCCCACAGCAACAGCGGCAACTGAGCGACCAGCACCGCGGCGGGCAGCGGCAGCCTCAGCCCGCCGAGCAGCAGCCCGTACGCCGTCCACAGCACCGCCAGCACCGCCGAAGCGGTCGCG
This sequence comes from Streptomyces sp. NPDC058221, assembly GCF_042882365.1. NCBI lineage: Bacteria > Bacillati > Actinomycetota > Actinomycetes > Kitasatosporales > Streptomycetaceae > Streptomyces > Streptomyces sp. NPDC058221. The sequence continues at coordinate 4,236 of NZ_JBHVWF010000100.1, forward strand.
GCGAAGCCGAGACCGCCTGCCCCGGGCAGCGCCACCTCGTGCAGCGCGTACGCGTCCAGCACCATCAGCACATAAGCGAGAGCCCCGAGCGCCTCGGCCGTCGAGGACAGACCCCGGCGCAGCAGCACCGCGGGCGCGGCCAGCGCCGCCAGCGTCACGGTCGCCAGGACCGCCGAGCGGCCGCTGATGCCCATGTGCCCCCAGCTCACCAGGGTGAACGCGATGGCCGCGACCGTCAGCAGCAGTCCGCCGAGGACGAGCAGCACATTCTGCGCACTGCCGGTGCGCGCCGGGGGAGCGGGAGCCCAGCCCGGAGCCGTGGAGGCCCCCCAGGGGCGGACCGCCGGTGAGAACGGGGGAGTGGGCGGCGTGACCGTCAGCGGGCCGGGCGTCTGCAGGGCAGTCACCAGCCAGGCGCGGCGGTGCAGCAGCTGGGACCGGCGAAGATCCAGCCCGGCGAGCTCACGGTCGAGGAGCGCCAATTCCTCGGCGGGCGGCGGCAGATGTTCCATGAACGCGAGTGTGGCGGCGGTCATGCGTTCGGACATGCGCGCGGATACTCAGTTCCCCGGCTGAGTATGCGCATCCTGGACCTATGAACTGGAGTCACTACCGATTTGTGAGCATCTGGGACCTCGCCGCCCCGCCGGCCGCCGTGTACGCGCTCCTGCAGCAGGTGGAGCAGTACCCCCAGTGGTGGCCGCAGGTGCGCGAGGTCACCGGCGTCGACGACACCTCGGGCACCACCCGGATCCGTTCGTTCCTCCCGTACGACCTCGTCACGACCATCCGTGAGAGCCGCCGCGACCCGCTCGCCGGGATCCTCGAAGTGACCCTCACCGGCGACCTCGACGGCTGGGCCCGCTGGACGGTCACCCCGGACGGGGCGGGGACGCGCGCGACGTACGAACAGGAGGTCGAGGTGCGCCGGGCGTTGATGCGGGTGCTCGCCGTGCCCGGCCGCCCGCTGTTCCGGGCCAACCACGCCCTGATGATGCGTGCCGGACACCGGGGGCTCGCCGCCCGGCTGGAAGCGGTTTGAACGACACCCGCCGAGCCCTGTATGGTTCAACCCGTTCCCGGGCGATTAGCTCAGTGGGAGAGCGCTTCGTTCACACCGAAGAGGTCACTGGTTCGAAACCAGTATCGCCCACCCCGGGAGAGGCCGGTCCGTCAGCGACATCGACGGACCGGCCTCTGCGTGTCCCGGACAGTTCCGCTCACGCGGCGGCGCGCAGCTCCGGACGCAACGGCCACGCCGGGTCCACGGTCTCCGGTGTACCGCTCCTGGTGAACCAGGCCTGCAGTCCGCGCGCCTGGGCCGCGTGCCACACCGCCTGCAGTGTGTGCAGCTCCGCCGGGGACAGCCGCTCCAGCCGGGTGGCGAACCGCCGCCCCACCGCCCGGACCACCTCCAGTGACGCCGCCGCATCGGCCGCCGCGTCATGTGCCCCGTCCAGCGTCACCCCGTACAGCTCGCACAGATCCGTGAGCGTGCGCCGGCCCTTGCGGTAGCGATCCAGGTGCTTGTCGAGCACCCGGGGATCGAGCACGCACAACGACGCGTTCCCCAGGTAGCCGGCCAGTGACGACGCCCGGTGCCGCTTCAGCTCCCGGTCCAGCAGCGTGAGGTCGAACGGCGCGTTCATCACCACCAGCGGCCGGCCGGCCGCGCTCTGCTCCGCCAGCGCCCGGGCTATCTCCTCCACCACCGGCGCCGGCCACCGCCCGTTTCGCTGGAGATGGTCGTCGGTCAGCCCGTGGATCTCCGTCGCCCCCACGGGCACCGGCACCCCCGGATTGACCAGCCAGCGGGTGACGCGCATCCGCCCGCCCGCACTGTCCTGGACGATGAGGGCGGCCGACACGATCCGGTCACCCTCCACGTCCACTCCCGTCGTCTCGGTGTCAAAAGCGGCCAGTGGCCCCTCGTACCAGTGAGTCATCCCCGAACTCCTCGCGCCCGAGCGGCAGATGGCGTGATTCCTCTGCCCGGTTCGGTGATACCCGCACCCTTTGCCTGATACGCCGTTTGCGGCCCGTCCGCTGCGGCGACAACACATATGACGGGGACGGAAGTTGGCAGACACCTCCGCGTCCGGCGCCTTCATCGGCACGGCCCGGAAGGCACACGGAGCCATGGCACTCGCGCAGCCCGAACCAGGGGCCCCTCCCGTGCCGGAGGCTACGGGGGGAGGGCTGCTGCCCCGGCGGATCGCACCGCTGCGCGGCACATTCGCCACCACCGCCTGTATGGAGACCCTCCAGGTGGGCTACTTGCACGCGGCCGCGGCGGGGTGCTCCCTGTCGCAGCCCTTCCCCGACAACGGCATCGACCGGCACGTAAGCCACGGAGCCCCCGGCCATGTCGTCGACGACGAGGTGACCATCAAGGTCCAGTGGAAATGCACCTACCGGATACCGGCTCGCCCACCCGGCGCGACGTTCGCCTTCCACGGGGGACATGGAAGCCTTCGACAGCGCCGTCACGCGGGCGTCAGCCGCGAACTGACCGAGGCCGTCGTCGCGCTCGTCCGCGGCTCCGAGGGCGCGGGGATCGCACGGGAGTGGGCGCCCGCAGCGGGAACCCCGGAGGGCTGCCCGGCACGCCCCGAAGCGGTGGAGTTCTCCCCGGGCGACCTGCCCGCGCTGCGCCGGGCGGGCGTCCGCTACCTCCGGGACGAACCCGCGGCCCCGGTTCGGGTCACCGGCGCCGTCGTACGCCTGCGCCGCTCCGGACCGCGCGGCGCCGGAATCGTACGGCTGCGGGTCCTGGCGGGCGCCGAGGTGCCGCTGGAGCTCGACGAGGAGGCGTACCCGGATCGCGGGCCACGCCCATCCGGTGGGGCTGCCGATAGGGGGGAGGGCCGGCTGGGGAGCCGGGGCGGATTCCGGCGGCTGACCAGGACCTCGCAGGTGGTTCCCGTGCAGGTCGACGACGCGGAACGGGACCGGCTGATGAAATCGCTCCAGGAGAATGTCGACCATTTCGAGGAGGCCTGCGCGGGCGAGCAGGGGTGCGGGGGCCGTCAGGAGCGGCCCTTTCGCTAAGGAGGCCGTCGGCTCGGTACGATTCCTCTTGCGTGCGCAGGAGGAATGCGCCGCACCCCCTGAGTCAGGAGAGACCGGTGTCAGACGTCCGTGTGATCATCCAGCGCGATTCCGAGCGGGAAGAACGCGTGGTGACGACGGGCACTACGGCAGCCGAGCTCTTCCCCGGCGAGCGCACCGTCGTCGCCGTCCGCGTCGCCGGCGACCTGAAGGACCTCGCTTACGTGCCCGCCGACGGCGAGACCGTCGAGCCCGTCCTGATCTCGTCCGAGGACGGCCTCAACATCCTCCGGCACTCCACCGCGCACGTCATGGCGCAGGCCGTGCAGGAGCTGCACCCCGAGGCCAAGCTCGGCATCGGCCCGCCGGTCAAGGACGGCTTCTACTACGACTTCGACGTCGAGAAGCCGTTCACGCCCGAGGACCTCAAGGCCATCGAGAAGAAGATGCAGGAGATCCAGAAGCGGGGCCAGAAGTTCTCCCGCCGGGTCGTGACGGACGAGGCGGCCCGCGAGGAGCTCGCCGACGAGCCGTACAAGCTGGAGCTCATCGGCATCAAGGGCTCCGCCTCCACGGACGACGGCGCGGACGTCGAGGTGGGCGGCGGCGAGCTGACCATCTACGACAACCTCGACCCGAAGACCGGCGAGCTGTGCTGGAAGGACCTCTGCCGGGGCCCGCACCTGCCGACCACCCGGTACATCCCCGCGTTCAAGCTGATGCGCAACGCCGCGGCGTACTGGCGCGGCAGCGAGAAGAACCCGATGCTCCAGCGCATCTACGGCACCGCCTGGCCCACCAAGGACGAGCTGAAGGCGCACCTGGAGTTCCTGGAGGAGGCCGCCAAGCGCGACCACCGCAAGCTCGGCAGCGAGCTGGACCTCTTCTCCTTCCCGGACGAGATCGGCCCGGGCCTGGCGGTCTTCCACCCCAAGGGCGGCGTCATCCGCATGGCGATGGAGGACTACTCGCGCCGCCGCCACGAGGAGGAGGGCTACGAGTTCGTCTACAGCCCGCACGCCACCAAGGGCAAGCTCTTCGAGAAGTCCGGCCATCTGGACTGGTACGCCGACGGCATGTACCCGCCCATGCAGCTCGACGACGGGGTGGACTACTACCTCAAGCCGATGAACTGCCCGATGCACAACCTGATCTTCGATGCGCGCGGCCGCTCCTACCGCGAACTCCCGCTGCGCCTCTTCGAGTTCGGCACGGTGTACCGGTACGAGAAGTCGGGTGTCGTGCACGGCTTGACCCGCTCGCGCGGATTCACCCAGGACGACGCGCACATCTACTGCACCCGCGAGCAGATGGCCGAGGAGCTCGACCGGCTGCTCACCTTCGTGCTGAACCTGCTCCGCGACTACGGTCTGACCGACTTCTACCTGGAGCTCTCCACCAAGGACCCGGAGAAGTTCGTCGGCTCCGACGAGGTGTGGGAGGAGGCCACCGAGACGCTGCGCCAGGTCGCCGAGAAGCAGGGCCTGCCGCTGGTTCCGGACCCGGGCGGCGCCGCGTTCTACGGCCCGAAGATCTCCGTGCAGTGCAAGGACGCCATCGGCCGGACCTGGCAGATGTCGACCGTGCAGCTTGACTTCAACCTGCCGGAGCGCTTCGACCTGGAGTACACCGGCCCCGACGGCACCAAGCAGCGCCCGGTGATGATCCACCGCGCCCTGTTCGGCTCCATCGAGCGCTTCTTCGCGGTGCTGCTTGAGCACTACGCGGGTGCGTTCCCGGTGTGGCTGGCCCCGGTGCAGGCGGTCGGCATCCCGATCGGTGACGCGCACATCCCGTACCTCCAGGAGTTCGCCGCCAAGGCCCGTAAGCAGGGGCTGCGGGTCGACGTGGACGCCTCTTCGGACCGGATGCAGAAGAAGATCCGCAACCAGCAGAAGGCCAAGGTTCCCTTCATGATCATCGCTGGTGACGAGGACATGGCCAACGGTGCCGTCTCCTTCCGCTACCGCGACGGATCGCAGGAGAACGGCATCCCGGTCGAGGACGCCATCGCCAAGATCGCCAAGGCTGTCGAGGAACGCGTCCAGGTCTGATCCGTGCCTTGGAGGGGCCCCCGGTGAGCTACCCGCCCGCCGGGGGCCCCTTTTCGTCCTCCCGCCGGAACACCTGGATCAGCCACGACGAGAACGAGCCCGTCACCGCGCCCAGCAGGGCCAGTCCGCAGACCATCAGGCCGGCCGCCACCACCCGGCCGGCCGGTGTCACCGGTGCGGCGTCCCCGTATCCCACCGTCGTGAGCGTCGCGCACGCCCACCAGACCGCGTCGCCGAAGGTCCGGATCGAAGCGCCCGGCGCCTCGCGCTCCACGCGGTAGACGGCGAGGGACGCCGAGAAGCCCAGCAGCACCGACGTCAGGCCGGCGTACGTCATCACGCGTGCGTACAGGCTCAGCCGGGGCTCGGCGCGGCGTTTCTGGACGGCCGTGTAGACCTTGACCATGCGCAGCGGCCGCAGGAGCGGCAGGACGAGGACCAGGGTGTCCAGCCAGTGCGCCCGGACGAAGCGGTGGCCGAGGCGGCTGAGCCGGATCCTGACGGCGTAGTCGACGACGAAGAGCAGCCAGGTGGCGCCGACCAGGGCGAGGGAGATGTCGCGCCACGGTTCGGCGTCGTGCGGGGCGAGGACGCGGGCCGCGTAGCCCAGCAGGAACAGCAGCGACGCGGCGAAGAGCGGTACCTCGGTGCGCTGCTCCCACCGGGTCAGGGCGGGCGGGGCCTGGGCCCGGGTGCGGTCGCTCATCGGCCAAGCATCGCGGTGCGGGTTCGGGTCCGGCCCCGGCGACACGCTCCGCGCGGGGTAAGCAATATGCTGATCGGCATGACGAGTGAGCCGGAGCAGCAGATCGGAGTGGGAACGCCCGACGCGTTCCAGCGCCTGTGGACGCCCCACCGGATGGCGTACATCCAGGGCGAGAACAAGCCGACCGGTCCGGAGGCCGGCGACGGCTGCCCGTTCTGTGCCATTCCGTCGATGTCCGACGAGGACGGGCTCGTCGTCGCGCGCGGCGAGAAGGTCTATGCCGTGCTCAACCTGTACCCGTACAACGGTGGGCATCTGATGGTGGTGCCGTACCGGCACGTCGCGGACTACACCGAGCTGGACGGTCCGGAGACGGTGGAACTCGCCGATTTCACCAAGCGCGCGATGACGGCGCTGCGTGCGGCGTCGGGTGCGCACGGCTTCAACATCGGGATGAACCAGGGTGCGGTGGCCGGTGCGGGGATCGCCGCGCATCTCCATCAGCACCTGGTGCCCCGCTGGGGCGGCGACACCAACTTCATGCCCGTGGTGGGCCACACCAAGGTGCTGCCGCAGCTGCTGGCGGACACCCGGAAGATGCTGGCCGACGCCTGGCCCGTCTGATCTGCTGACCCGTGTGGGGGGCCCCCGGGGGGCCCGGGGGGCCCCCCCCGGGGTGTAAGCCGGGGGGGGGGGGGGGGGTATAAACAAAAGAACCGGCCGCCCCAAGGAGGGGGGGAGTTA
>NZ_JBHVWF010000100.1:10800-31454 GCF_042882365.1 Streptomyces sp. NPDC058221
ACCCCCCCCCCCCCCCACAACCCCCCCCCCACCTTGTTGGGGGGGCTGGTTTTGTTTAAACCCCCCCCGCGGGGGGGGGCCCCCGGGGGGCCCCGGGGCCCCCCCACACGGGTTTCTACGCGTCGTAGAGGTCGGCCTTGCGCGGGGTCGGGTCCTGGACGAGTCCGCTCAGTATCGACGAGCGGTTGCCGAAGCGTTCGGTGTCGACGCCGTTCTCGTCGAGCACCTTCATGGCCGCGCTGTGCACCACGCGCAGCACGGGCGTGGCCGCCCGCATCGCGTCGTCGGCCATGAAGCGGTGACGCCAGGGCTTCTCGGCCCAGGCGTGCCGCAGTCCGAAGGGCTCCGGCAGCGCGATCTTGCCGCCGAGGTAGTCCAGCAGCGGCGGGTACCAGGTGAAGGGGGCGCGCAGGGCGAGGCGGACGACCTCGCGCGGCTCGACCAGCGCCAGCGTGATGTCGCGGGTCTCCCAGAACTTGACGGTCTTGTTGACCGTCTTCTTCTTCGCGGCGGGTTTGCTGGTGAAGAGGGAGTGGACGGGGCCGAGCGCGTGTCCGGTGACCTCGATGCGCAGGGTCTCGAAGAGCACCGTGACGGTGATCATCATGGTGATGACCAGCTGGCCGTCCCAGAGCGTGAACTGGACGCCCAGGTAGTGGCGGTCGCCTCCGCCGAACTGCTGGTGGTTGCAGATCCGCTGTATCTCGTGCGGCTTGACCTGGAAGGTGGCGACGTCCTCGCCCTCCGGGCGGGAGACCGAGTCGGCGTTCTCACCGACGGGCGACACGATCCAGTGGGTGACCGAGGGCTTCGGGAAGCCGCCGGTGTTCAGCGGGCCGCGTTCCAGCATCTTGAGCTGGTCGTGGATGACCCGTATGAGATCCCAGCTGCGGAACTGGTGGAACTCCTTGCCGGGGTCCTTGGCCACGAGGTCCTCGGCGAGCTGCCAGCTGCCCCAGCGGGTGCCCATGCCGAGGATGCCCTTGGGGCCGGCGTAGAAGACCGAATTGGACTGCTGCTCGGCCGAGAGCTTCTCCAGGCCCTGCCGGAGTGCCTCGCGGGCGGTCTCGCTCGGATTCTTCGGGACGGCTTCGGGGATCTTGGCGATGACACCGCCGCCGGAGAGGAGACCCTCCCAGCGGGCGCGCATGTCCTGGGCGGACCTTTCGGCGATCCGTTTGGCGAGCCACCATCCGATGACGGGGGCGATGGCCATGGCCCGTACGTAGAGCCCCAGGAATCCGGTGAGGGGCAGTTTGACCAGGAAGAACACCGTGGCGATTCCGACGATCGGCAGCAGGGCGTTGCCGAGGCCGGAGAGGACTTTGTCCTTGGTGTTGGTGAGGGCGTCGCGCAGGCGGAACGTGATGACCCACAGCAGCATTCCGGGCAGGAAGAGGAAGCCGAACAGGGCGGTCACGGCGGTGAGCTTGGTGTCGCGTGCCTTGCGGAGCCGGGACGCGGACAGGCAGTGCTCGACGACGGTCTGCGGATCGCTGCCGAAGGACTGGATGAGGGCCTTCCGGGCGCCGCCCAGCGTGCGCTCCTGGACGGCGCGGGCGTAGGCCTCGCCGAAGTTGGGCTTGAAGTAGTCGGATTTGAAGAGCTTGGAGCGGCCGGCCTTCACTTCGGACTTGTGCCACTCGCTGTTGGCCTTGAGGATCTCGTCCACCGGGGTGTCGCGGTACGCGGCAGAGGCGAGGGCGTTCGTCGCCACCGCCGCACCTGCCGCTCCCTGCAGCGGAATCTGCGCTCCGGGAGAGAAATCGAATCCGTCGGCCACTGTCGCCCCCACTCGCCCGCAAAGGAACCGGTCCTGCGGCTGTTTCCCAACTGCCGTGCCCGGCACACTTTCTGACCAGGGACCACAGCGTATCGTCCGGATCGATACGGTGTCCTGCCCTGTGGACAACCGTGGGTGACGCGACCTGTTACGTCCCGTTCGTGTCGTTCTGTTGCTGTTCGCGCATGCGGTCCGCGAGCTGGGCGGGCATGGCTTCGTGGCGGGCGTACGAGCGGTCGAAGCGGCCGGTGCCATGGGCCAGGGAGCGCAGGTCGACCGCGTACCGGCCGATCTCCAGCTCCGGTACCTCGGCCCGTACGAGGGTGCGGCCGGGGCCGGACTGCTCGGTGCCGACCACCCGGCCGCGGCGGACCGAGAGATCGCTCATCACCGGGCCGACGTAGTCGTCGGGGACGAGGACGCGGATCTCGGCGACGGGTTCGAGCAGCTGGATGCGGGTGTCCGCGGCCGCCTCGCGCAGGGCCAGCGCGCCGGCGGTCTGGAAGGCGGCGTCGGAGGAGTCCACGGAGTGGGATTTCCCGTCCCGCAGGGTGACTCTCAGATCGACGAGCGGATGCCCGGTGACGACGCCCCGGGCGGCCTGGGTGCGGATCCCCTTCTCGACGGACGGGATGAACTGGCGCGGTACCGATCCGCCGACCACCTTGTCGACGAATTCGATGCCGGAGCCCGGTGGCAGGGGCTCGACGTCGATCTCGCAGATGGCGTACTGGCCGTGCCCACCGGACTGTTTGACGTGCCGGCCGCGTCCTGCGGCCGGACCGGCGAACGTCTCCCGCAGGGCCACCCGGTGGGGGACCGCGTCGACCTGGACCCCGTACCGGCCGCGCAGCCGGTCCAGTGCCACGTCCAGATGGGCTTCCCCGAGGCACCACAGGACCAGCTGATGGGTGTCCTGGTTCTGTTCGAGGCGCATGGTCGGGTCCTCGGCCACGAGCCGGGCGAGGCCCTGGGAGAGCTTGTCGTCGTCCGCCTTGCTGTGTGCCTGGATGGCGAGGGGCAGCAGCGGGTCCGGCATGGTCCAGGGTTCCATCAGCATCGGATGGTCCGGGTGGGAGAGGGTGTCGCCGGTCTCGGCGGTGCCGAGCCGGGCGACGCAGGCGAGGTCCCCGGCGACGCACTCGGTGAGGGGGCGCTGCTGTTTGCCGAAGGGCGAGGAGAGCGCACCGACGCGGATCTCGGCCTCATGGAAGGGGCGGGCCTCGTGGCCGGGATCGGTGAGCCCATGGCCGAACACGTGCACAGTGTCGTCGGAGCGCAGGGTCCCCGAGAAGACGCGGACCAGGGAGAGCCGGCCCACGTACGGGTCCGAGGACGTCTTGACGACCTCGGCGACCAGCGGCCCCCGGGGATCGCAGCCCAGGGCGGGGAGCGGGGCGCCGTGCAGGGTGGTGACGGCCGGCAGGGGGCGCTCCGGCGGTGTCGGGAAGCCGCCGGTGATCAGGTCGAGGAGCTCGACCGTGCCGATGCCCTGGCGGGCACCGTCGGCGGCGGGGGCCGCGGTGAGGACGGGGTGGAAGGTGCCGCGTGCGACGGCGCGTTCCAGGTCGTCGAGGAGTGTCTTGATGTCGATGTCCGCGCCTTCGAGGTAGCGGTCCATCAGGGTCTCGTCCTCGCTCTCGGCGATGATCCCTTCGATGAGCCGGCCGCGGGCGTCGGACAGGAGGGCCTGCTGGTCCCCGGCGGGCGGACTCTCCTTCCGCTCCCCGCCGGAGTAGTCGAGGGTCCGTTGAGTGAGCAGCCCGGTGAGCCCGGTCAGCGGGGCATGGCCGTCGGCGCCCTCGGGTCCCAGTACCGGGAGATAGAGCGGGAGCACGGCGTCGGGGTCGTCGCCGCCGAAGATCTCGCCGCAGACCCGCGTCATCGCGTCGAACGGGGTGCGGGCGGTGTCGAGGTGGGTGACGACGATGGCGCGCGGCATGCCGACGGCAGCGCACTCCTCCCAGACGGCGCGGGTGGCACCGGCCACGGCGTCGGCCTCCTGCGCCGCCGAGACAACGAAGAGGGCCGCGTCCGCCGCTCGCAGACCGGCCCTGAGTTCCCCGACGAAATCCGCATAGCCGGGGGTGTCCAGCAGATTGATCCGGACCCCGCCCCATTCGACGGGGACCAGCGAGAGCTGTACGGAGCGCTGCTGCCGGTGCTCGATCCCGTCGTGGTCGGAGAGGGTGCTTCCGTCCTCGACCCGCCCGGCCCGGTTGACCGCGCCCGCGGTCTGCGCGAGGGCCTCGACGAGCGTGGTCTTGCCCGATCCGCTGTGGCCGACCAGTACGACGTTCCGCAGAGAGGAGGGGTGATGGCCGGCCGTCGCTGCGCCTGTGGCGGCCCCGGTGTGTGCGTGTGCCTTGTCGCCCATGGTGTGTGCCTCCCAGATGGTGGCGCGGGGCGGGAGAACCGCCGGCGCGGAGTGGGGTGCACGGGCACGGGGAGCCGCCGCGGCGGCTTCGGCGACGCCCGCGGTACTTCCGAGCTTTCCACTGTGTCCCGGTGCCGTCCATACGTCGCACGCCGCGCCACGGTCCGGGCGGCCGGCCACCCGGATCCGGGGGTGCCCGGACGGTGGAGTTGTGCCGTCGTGACTACGATGGGCCAGCCGGTGGCCGATGGGGCCATGCGGCCCACCGAACCCTCGGGAAGGCCATGCTGAACAAGTACGCGCGTGCATTCTTCACGCGTGTCCTCACGCCGTTCGCCGCACTTCTGCTCCGTCTCGGCGTGAGTCCTGACGCGGTCACTCTGATCGGCACGGCCGGGGTGATGGCAGGTGCACTGGTCTTCTTCCCGATGGGGGAGTTCTTCTGGGGCACGATCGTCATCACGATTTTCGTGTTCTCCGACCTCGTCGACGGGAACATGGCGCGACAGGCCGGTATCTCCAGCCGGTGGGGCGCGTTCCTCGACTCGACGCTCGACCGGGTGGCCGACGGGGCGATCTTCGCCGGCTTCGCCCTCTGGTACGCGGGCAGCGGCGACGACAACGTCCTGTGCGCCGTCGCGATCTTCTGTCTCGCGAGCGGTCAGGTGGTCTCGTACACCAAGGCGCGCGGTGAGTCGATCGGTCTGCCGGTCGCGGTCAACGGGCTCGTCGAGCGTGCCGAACGCCTGGTGATCTCGCTCGTGGCCGCCGGGCTCGCCGGCCTGCACACGTTCGGTGTGCCGGGGATCCAGATCCTGCTGCCGATCGCGCTGTGGATCGTCGCCGCGGGCAGCCTGGTGACGCTGGTGCAGCGGGTCGTGACGGTGCGCCGCGAGTCGGCGGAGGCCGATGCCGCCGCTGCCGCTTCGGCCGCGGCGGACCGGGGGAGCGAGGCCGCTCAGTGAGCCCGGCACCCGGGGACGCGAAGCCCGGCCCCAAGGAACGGCTGAGCGACGGGCTGTACGGTCTCGGCTGGGCCGCGGTCAAGAAGCTTCCCGAGCCGGCCGCGCGGGCGCTCTTCCGCACCATCGCCGACCAGGTGTGGAAGCGGCGTGGCAAGAGCGTGCTGCGGCTGGAGTCGAATCTGGCCCGGGTCCTGCCGGAAGCGGGCCCGGCACGGCTCGCCGAGCTCTCCAAGGCCGGGATGCGCTCCTACATGCGGTACTGGATGGAGTCGTTCCGGCTGCCCACCTGGGACGCCGGACGGATCAAGGCCTCCATCGACGTGACGGACGCACACCGGCTGACCGAAGGGCTGGATGCGGGCCGCGGCGTCGTCCTCGCCCTGCCGCACCTGGGGAACTGGGACCTTGCGGGGGCGTGGGTCACCACGGATCTGAAGGTCCCGTTCACCACGGTCGCCGAGCGGCTGAAGCCGGAGACGCTGTACGACCGGTTCGTCGCGTACCGCGAGGGGCTGGGCATGGAGGTCCTGGCGCACAACGGCGGGACCGCGTTCGGGACGCTGGCACAGCGACTGCGGGCGGGCGGCCTGGTCTGTCTGGTCGCCGACCGTGATCTGTCGGCCTCCGGCGTCGAGGTGACGTTCTTCGGCGACACGGCCCGGATGCCGGCGGGTCCCGCGCTGCTGGCCCAGCAGACCGGGGCGCTGCTGCTGCCCGTCACCCTCCACTACGACGACACGCCGGTGATGAAGGCGCGGATCCATCCGCCCGTCGAGGTGCCCGGCTCAGGTGACCGTGCGGAAAAGACGTCCTCGATGACACAGGCCCTGGCCGACGCCTTCGCCCTGGGCATCGCCGAGCACCCGGAGGACTGGCACATGCTGCAACGGCTCTGGCTCGCCGACCTCGAACCCCGCGGAGACCAGCAGTGAAGATCGGCATTGTCTGCCCGTACTCCTGGGACGTACCGGGCGGCGTGCAGTTCCACATCCGCGATCTCGCCGAGCATCTGATCCGGCTCGGCCACCAGGTGTCCGTGCTGGCCCCGGCCGACGACGAGACCCCGCTCCCGCCGTACGTGGTGTCCGCGGGCCGGGCCGTGCCCGTCCCGTACAACGGGTCCGTCGCCCGGCTGAACTTCGGTTTCCTGTCCGCGGCCCGGGTGCGGCGCTGGCTGCAGGCCGGCACGTTCGACGTGATCCACATCCATGAGCCGACCTCGCCGTCGCTCGGGCTGCTGACCTGCTGGGCCGCGCAGGGTCCGATCGTCGCCACGTTCCACACCTCCAATCCGCGCTCCCGGGCGATGATCGCCGCGTACCCGATCCTCCAGCCGGCGCTGGAGAAGATCAGCGCGCGCATCGCGGTGAGCGAGTACGCACGCCGGACGCTGGTCGAGCATCTGGGCGGCGACGCGGTGGTCATCCCGAACGGCGTCGACGTCGACTTCTTCGCGTCCGCCGAGCCCCGGCCCCAGTGGCAGGGGAGCACGATCGGTTTCATCGGGCGCATCGACGAGCCCCGCAAGGGCCTGCCCGTCCTGATGCGGGCACTCCCCGCGATCCTGGCCGCACGTCCGGACACCAGGCTGCTGGTGGCCGGCCGGGGCGACGAGGAGGAGGCCGTCGCCTCGCTACCGAAGGAGATGCGTGCGCGCGTGGAGTTCCTCGGCATGGTGAGCGACGAGGACAAGGCACGGCTGCTGCGGAGCGTCGATGTGTACGTCGCGCCCAACACCGGCGGCGAGAGCTTCGGCATCATTCTGGTGGAGGCCATGTCGGCGGGCGCGCCGGTCCTGGCCAGCGATCTGGACGCCTTCGCCCAGGTGCTCGACCTGGGCGCGGCGGGCGAGCTGTTCGCCAACGAGGACGCGGACGCGCTGGCGGCCGCGGCGATCCGGCTGCTGGGCGACCCGGAGCGGCGCGCGGAGCTGCGGGAGCGCGGCAGCGCCCATGTGCGGCGCTTCGACTGGTCGACCGTCGGGGCGGACATCCTCGCCGTGTACGAGACGGTGGCGGACGGGGCGGCATCGGTGGCGGCGGACGAACGCACGGGGCTGCGGGCCCGGTTCGGGCTGGCGCGGGACTGAGCCGTTCCGGCTCCCGGGAGGGCCCCCACGCCGGCCGAGGGGACCGGACGGCGCCCGGTCACCGGTAGCCTTCGGCCGTGACCGAAACCCTCATCTGGACCGCCGTCGTCCTCGTCGCGATCGGCCTCTACCTCAGCTGGACCGCCGGCCGTCTCGACCGGCTGCACACCCGCATCGACGCGGCCCGGGCCGCTCTCGACGCGCAACTGCTGCGCCGGGCCTCGGTCACCCAGGAACTCGCCACGTCCGGTGTCCTCGACCCGGCCGCCTCCATCGTCCTGTACGAGGCCGCGCACGCCGCCCGTCAGTCGGAGGAGGAGCACCGTGAGGTCGCCGAGAGCGAGCTGAGCACCGCGCTGCGTGCGGTGTTCGGCGAGCCGGCCCAGGTGGCGGCGGTGCAGGAGATCCCGGGCGGCGAGGAGGCCGCGTCCGAACTGGCCGCCGCCGTCCGCCGGGTCCCGATGGCGCGCCGGTTCCACAACGACGCGGTGCGGGCAGCCCGTGCGCTGCGCCGCCACCGGACGGTGCGCTGGTTCCGGCTGGCCGGACACGCTCCGTTCCCGCTCGCCTTCGAGATGGACGACGAGCCGCCGGTCGCACTCGCCGCACGCCCCGTCAGCTGACGCCCGCGCCGGGGGGAGACCGCCGGTCCGTGGCCTGCCTCATGTGCCCCGCCGGCGGCCCGTGCGCACCGGACACGGCCCCCGCCCCCGCCCGGAGGCCCGGCCAAAACGATCCACCGGCCCCCTATTGGCCCTTGCTGTGGACCGGTGCCGGAGCGTTTGCTCAGCAGTGCACCAAGCCCCTGCACGCTCAGCGTCTTTTCTCCCAGTGAGGTCGATCCGTGTCCACGCTTCCCAGCACCCCGCAGTCCGCTGAATCCCCGGCGACCGGCACCGCGCGCGTCAAGCGCGGCATGGCCGAGCAGCTCAAGGGCGGCGTGATCATGGACGTCGTCAACGCCGAGCAGGCGAAGATCGCCGAGGACGCGGGCGCCGTGGCCGTCATGGCGCTGGAGCGGGTGCCGGCCGACATCCGCAAGGACGGCGGCGTGGCCCGGATGTCCGACCCGAACATGATCGAGGAGATCATCGAGTCAGTCTCCATCCCGGTCATGGCGAAGTCCCGCATCGGACACTTCGTCGAGGCACAGGTCCTGCAGTCCCTGGGCGTGGACTACATCGACGAGTCCGAAGTGCTGACCCCGGCCGACGAGGTCAACCACAGCGACAAGTTCGCCTTCACCACCCCGTTCGTCTGCGGCGCCACCAACCTGGGCGAGGCCCTGCGCCGCATCGCCGAGGGCGCGGCCATGATCCGCTCGAAGGGCGAGGCCGGTACCGGCAACGTCGTCGAGGCCGTCCGCCACCTGCGCCAGATCAAGAACGAGATCGCCCGGCTGCGCGGCTACGACAACAATGAGCTGTACGCCGCCGCCAAGGACCTCCGCGCCCCGTACGAGCTGGTCAAGGAGGTCGCCGAGCTCGGCAAGCTGCCCGTCGTCCTCTTCTCCGCGGGCGGCGTCGCCACCCCCGCCGACGCCGCGCTGATGCGCCAGCTCGGCGCCGAGGGCGTCTTCGTCGGCTCCGGCATCTTCAAGTCGGGCGACCCGGCCAGGCGCGCCGCCGCCATCGTGAAGGCCACCACCTTCTACGACGACCCGAAGATCATCGCGGACGCCTCCCGCAACCTGGGCGAGGCCATGGTCGGCATCAACTGCGACACCCTGCCCGAGACCGAGCGCTACGCGAACCGTGGCTGGTAGTCACTGATGAGCGACACCCCTGTGATCGGAGTCCTGGCTCTCCAGGGCGACGTACGGGAACACCTGACCGCCCTGGCCACCGCTGACGCCCTGGCCAGGCCGGTCCGGCGGCCCGAGGAGCTTGCCGAGATCGACGGCCTGGTCGTCCCCGGCGGCGAGTCCACCACGATGTCCAAGCTCGCCGGGCTCTTCGGCATGCTGGAACCGCTGCGCGAACGGGTGGGCGCCGGGCTGCCGGTCTACGGCACCTGCGCCGGAATGATCCTGCTCGCCGACAAGATCCTCGACCCCCGCTCGGGTCAGGAGACCATCGGCGGCATCGACATGATCGTGCGCCGTAACGCTTTCGGGCGGCAGAACGAGTCGTTCGAGGCGGCCGTCGACGTCGACGGAATCGACGGCGGCCCGGTCGAGGGCGTCTTCATCCGCGCCCCCTGGGTCGAATCCGTGGGTGCCCGCGCCCAGGTCATAGCCGAGTACGGCGGCCATATCGTGGCGGTACGGCAGGGAAACGCCCTTGCCACGTCATTCCACCCCGAACTGACCGGGGACCACCGGCTCCACGCGTACTTCGTCGACATGGTGCGCGCAGCGGGCTGACTCGATCCCGGTAGGATCTCTCGGGTTCGTACGGAATTTGGTGACGCGAAGGAGAAGGCAGATGTCCGGCCACTCTAAATGGGCTACGACGAAGCACAAGAAGGCCGTGATTGACGCCAAGCGCGGCAAGCTCTTCGCGAAGCTGATCAAGAACATCGAGGTCGCGGCCCGCACCGGCGGTGTGGACCCCGAGGGCAACCCGACCCTTGTGGACGCGATCCAGAAGGCGAAGAAGAGCTCGGTCCCGAACAAGAACATCGACTCCGCGGTCAAGCGCGGTGGCGGTCTCGAAGCGGGCGGCGTCGACTATCAGACGATCATGTACGAGGGTTACGGCCCGAACGGTGTCGCGGTGCTCATCGAGTGCCTCACCGACAACCGCAACCGTGCCGCGTCCGACGTACGTGTCGCCATGACGCGCAACGGCGGCTCGATGGCCGACCCGGGTTCCGTCTCGTACCTGTTCAACCGCAAGGGCGTCGTGATCGTCCCCAAGGGCGAGCTGTCCGAGGACGATGTGCTGGGTGCCGTCCTCGACGCAGGCGCCGAAGAGGTCAACGACCTCGGCGACACCTATGAGGTCGTCAGCGAGGCCACCGACATGGTCGCGGTCCGCAGCGCGCTCCAGGAGGCCGGCATCGACTACGACTCGGCCGAGGCCAACTTCCTGCCCACCATGCAGGTCGACCTCGACGAGGAGGGCGCGCGCAAGATCTTCAAGCTCATCGACGCGCTGGAGGACAGCGACGACGTGCAGAACGTCTTCGCCAACTTCGACGTCTCCGACGAGGTCATGGAGAAGGTCGACGCCTGAGTCGCGCCCTGCGCAGCTTCCGTGGACGGGCCGACGGGGACACACCCCGTCGGCCCGTCGCATTGTCAGTGCGAGCCGATAGCCTGCGGGAACAGTTGACCGAACGGCAGGGAGGGGGCGACCCATGCGGGTACTCGGTGTGGACCCCGGGCTGACCCGGTGCGGCGTCGGAGTCGTCGATGGCGTCGCGGGCCGGCCCCTGACGATGATCGGTGTCGGAGTCGTGCGCACACCGGCCGACGCGGAGCTCGGCCACCGGCTGGTGGCCATCGAGCGCGGCATCGAGGAGTGGCTCGACGAGTACCGCCCCGAATTCGTCGCAGTGGAGCGGGTGTTCAGCCAGCACAACGTCCGTACGGTGATGGGCACCGCCCAGGCCAGCGCGGTCGCGATGCTCTGCGCGTCCCGCCGCGGCATCCCGGTGGCCCTGCACACGCCCAGCGAGGTCAAGGCCGCCGTCACCGGCAGCGGCCGTGCGGACAAGGCACAGGTCGGGGCCATGGTCACCCGGCTCCTGCGGCTGGACGCCCCGCCGAAACCGGCCGACGCCGCCGACGCGCTGGCCCTGGCGATCTGCCACATCTGGCGCGCCCCGGCGGTCAACCGCCTCCAGCAGGCACACGCGGCCGCGGCCGCCGCCCGTACCCCGCGCGTCCCGCGCACCGCAGCAGTCCCCGTCCGGAAGGTCCCCCGATGATCGCCTTCGTCAGCGGCCCCGTGGCCGCTCTCGCCCCGACCACGGCCGTGATCGAGGTCGGCGGCATCGGCATGGCCGTCCAGTGCGCCCCGAACACCCTCGCCGGTCTCCGCATCGGCAAGGAGGCCAAGCTCGCCACCTCCCTCGTCGTACGGGAGGACTCGCTCACCCTCTACGGCTTCGCCGACGACGACGAGCGGCAGACCTTCGAACTGCTCCAGACCGCCAGCGGGGTCGGCCCCCGGCTCGCCCAGGCGATGCTCGCCACGCACAGCCCGGACGCCCTGCGCATCGCCGTCGCCACCGGCGACGAGAAGGCACTCACCGCGGTGTCCGGCATCGGCAAGAAGGGTGCGCAGAAGCTCCTGCTCGAACTCAAGGACAGACTCGGCGAGCCGCTCGGCGCACACATCGCTCAGCAGGGCATCGGGACCGCGGTCACCTCCTCCTGGCGCGACCAGCTGCAGGCCGCCCTGATCGGCCTCGGATACGCGACGCGCGAGGCCGACGAGGCGGTGTCCGCCGTGGCCCCGCAGGCCGAGGCGGCCCTCGCGGAGGGTACGCAGCCGCCCGTCCCGCAGCTGCTGCGCGCCGCCCTGCAGAGCCTCAACCGCGCGCGCTGAGCGCCCCGGCAGGGCGCCCTTCTCCACCCCCGGCCGGGCACCGCGCGGCCCGGCACCGAAACACCCGAGGCGGGACTGACGAGATGAACTGGGACGAGACCGGACCCGACACCGACGAGCTGGTCGACGAGCGGCTGGTCGACGGCGGCGCGGACGGGGAGGACACCGCCGTCGAGGCGGCCCTGCGGCCCAAGGACCTCGACGAGTTCGTCGGCCAGGAGACGGTGCGCGAACAGCTCGACCTGGTCCTCAAGGCGGCCCGCGCCCGTGGCGCCACCGCCGACCACGTGCTGCTCTCCGGCGCCCCCGGCCTGGGCAAGACCACCCTCTCCATGATCATCGCCGCCGAGATGAACGCGCCGATCCGGATCACCTCGGGACCCGCCATCCAGCACGCGGGCGACCTGGCGGCGATCCTGTCCTCGCTCCAGGAGGGCGAGGTCCTCTTCCTCGACGAGATCCACCGCATGTCCCGGCCCGCCGAGGAGATGCTCTACATGGCGATGGAGGACTTCCGGGTCGACGTGATCGTCGGCAAGGGGCCGGGGGCCACCGCCATCCCGCTGGAACTGCCGCCCTTCACCCTGGTCGGCGCCACCACCAGGGCCGGGCTCCTGCCGCCCCCGCTGCGCGACCGCTTCGGATTCACCGGGCACATGGAGTTCTACGCCCCGGTCGAACTGGAAAGGGTGATTCACCGCTCGGCCGGCCTCCTCGACGTCGAGATCGATGTCGAGGGCGCAGCGGAGATCGCTGGGCGCTCCCGCGGCACGCCCCGGATCGCCAACCGGCTGCTGCGCCGCGTCCGGGACTACGCCCAGGTCAAGGCCGAGGGCAGGATCGACCGGGACATCGCAGCGGCGGCCCTGAAGGTGTACGAAGTCGACGCCCGCGGCCTCGACCGGCTGGACCGGGCCGTGCTCGGGGCCCTGATGAAACTTTTCGGCGGCGGTCCGGTCGGCCTCTCCACGCTCGCGGTCGCCGTGGGGGAGGAGCGCGAGACGGTCGAGGAGGTCGCCGAGCCCTTCCTGGTGCGCGAGGGACTGCTGGCCAGGACGCCGCGGGGGCGGGTCGCCACCCCGGCCGCCTGGGCCCACCTCGGGCTGGTTCCGCCGCAGCACGGCGGAAAGGGACAACAGGGCCTGTTCGGGGCGTGATGCATCACAGGTTGGCCTGCAGAGGAACCCGGGTGCCATGCTGGGCGTTGTTCCATCGATGCGGACTCGCTTAGACTCCGCCGATGCCGCCCTTAAAGGTCGGTGTACCCACCCCCGTAGACCAGGCCGCTTTCCAGTGCGGTCGTGCGAAGGAAACTCGTCCCGTGAATCCCGTGACTCTCCTCCCCTTCATCGTGCTCATCGGGGCCATGTTCCTGATGACGCGGTCCGCCAAGAAGAAGCAGGCGGCGGCTGCGAACATGCGCAATGAAATGCAGCCCGGTACCGGCGTCCGGACGATCGGGGGCATGTACGCCACCGTCAAGGAGCTTCACGACGACTCGGTCCTCCTTGAGATCGCTCCCGGCGTCCACGCCGTCTACGCCAAGAACTCCATCGGTGCCGTCCTCGACGACGCGGAGTACAACCGCATCGTCCACGGCGACGACGAGGAAGAGCTCGACGTCGACGGCGCGGTCGTGCCCGACGACGCCTCCTCGCTGACCGAGCTCGACGACGCACACGAAGACGCCGACGCTGACGACGACGCCGAAGCGAAGATCGACCTGGGCAAGAAGGCCGAGGCGGACGACGCCGAGCCGGCCGAGAGCCAGGCCGACAAGAAGTCCGACGGCAAGTCCGACGGCGAGGCCGACGCGAAGTAGCTCACGACCCGGGGATGCCGTGAGCCCACTGGCATCCGGCGATCCCCGGACCGTGCGGTCTTCTGCGGGGGCGGGTCCCCACTACACTTCGTGGCCGCTTGGGCGCGTACCCGGCGCGGGGCGGTTGGACAGGGAGAAACGAAAAGGTGGCAGCACCGAAGAAGGGCCGAGGGCCGGCCGGCGGTCAGGGCAGGCCGGGGCGTGCCCTGGCTCTGATCCTGATCGCCATGGTCGCGCTCACCGGCGGGATGTTCCTGGCCCACCAGCCGACGCCGCGACTCGGCATCGACCTCGCGGGCGGTACGTCCATCACGCTCGAGGCGAAGGCCGAGCCGGGCCAGGAAAAGGCGGTCAACAAGACCAACATGGACACCGCGGTCCAGATCATGGAACGCCGCGTCAACGGTCTTGGTGTCTCCGAAGCCGAAGTCCAGACCCAGGGCGAGCGCAACATCATCGTCAACATCCCCAAGGGCACGAACTCCGCCCAGGCCCGGAAGCAGGTCGGTACGACGGCCAAGCTCTACTTCCGGCCTGTGCTGACCGCCGCCCAGGGGACGCCCACCCCGGCGCCCAGCGCCTCGTCCTCGGACAAGGCCAGCCCGTCCACGAAGCCGAGCGCCTCCGCCTCCGACAAGGCGTCCAGCTCGTCGACGAAGCCGAGCGCGAGTGCCACCACCCAGGGCCGCGCGGTCACCGGCGCCCTGAAGGCCGACTCCTCTCCGACGCCCAAGGCGAGCGGCAGCCCGACGGCCTCCGCCGAGGACCAGGCGGCCGCCGCCAAGCTGCAGAAGCAGTTCGAGGCGCTCGACTGCTCCACCAAGGCCTCCCGTTCCAAGGCGTCCAAGGGAGCCAAGCCCTCCGACACGGTGGTCGCGTGTGAACAGGACGGCACCGCCAAGTACGTGCTCGGCCCGGCCGAGGTGTCCGGCACCGACGTGGACAGTGCCAAGGCGGCGATCAACCAGCAGACCGGTCAGTGGATCGTCCAGATGGAGTTCACCGGCGGTGGCGCCAAGAAGTTCCAGAAGACGACCAGCAAGCTCGCCGCTCAGCAGTCGCCGCAGAACCAGTTCGCCATCGCGCTCGATGGCGAAGTCGTCTCGGCTCCCTCGGTGCAGGCGGCGCTGAGCGCCAGCGCCGAGATCTCCGGCAGCTTCACCCAGCAGTCCGCCGAGGACCTGGCCAACGTGCTGTCCTACGGTGCGCTCCCGCTCTCCTTCCAGGAGCAGAGCGTCACCACCGTCACCGCCGCCCTCGGCGGCGAGCAGCTGAAGGCCGGCCTGATCGCCGGTGCCATCGGCCTGGCCCTCGTGGTCATCTACCTGGTGGCCTACTACCGCGGACTGGCGCTCATCGCGCTCCTCAGCCTTCTGGTCTCGGGCATCCTGACCTACACGCTCATGTCGCTCCTGGGCCCGGCCATCGGATTCGCGCTGAACCTGCCCGCTGTCTGTGGTGCCATCGTCGCGATCGGTATCACAGCGGACTCGTTCATCGTGTACTTCGAACGCATCCGGGACGAGATCCGGGAGGGCCGCACGCTGCGCCCGGCCGTCGAGCGCGCCTGGCCGCGGGCCCGGCGCACCATCCTCGTCTCCGACTTCGTGTCGTTCCTGGCCGCCGCGGTGCTGTTCGTCGTCACGGTCGGCAAGGTCCAGGGCTTCGCGTTCACGCTGGGTCTCACCACCCTGCTCGACGTGGTCGTGGTGTTCCTCTTCACGAAGCCCGTCATGACGCTCATGGCCCGCAAGAAGTTCTTCGCGAGTGGTCACCCGTGGTCCGGACTGGATCCGAAGCGGCTCGGCGCCAAGCCGCCGCTGCGTCGTTCGCGCCGTGTCAACGCCCCCACCGACCCGAAGGAGGCGTGAGATGTCGCGACTCGGCAACATCGGCGCCCGTCTCTACCGCGGCGAGGTCGGCTACGACTTCATCGGCAAGCGCAAGATCTGGTACGGCATCTCGATCCTGATCACCATCACGGCCATTGTCGGCCTGGCGGTCAGCGGCCTGAACATGGGCATCGAGTTCAAGGGCGGCGCCGTCTTCACCGCACCGAAGACGAGCGTCTCGGTCTCCCGTGCGGAAGAGGTCGCGACGGAGGCCTCCGGGCACCAGGCCATCGTCCAGAAGCTGGGCAACGGCGGTCTGCGTATCCAGATCACCGAGGTCGACACCGCGAAGTCGGACCAGATCAAGAACCAGCTCTCCAAGGACCTCGACGTTCCGGCGGAGAAGATCGCCGCCGACCTGGTCGGCCCCAGCTGGGGTGAGCAGATCGCCAACAAGGCCTGGACCGGCCTCGGCATCTTCATGGTCCTCGTGGTGATCTACCTGGCCATCGCGTTCGAGTGGCGGATGGCGATCGCGGCCCTGGTCGCGCTGATTCACGACATCACCATCACGGTCGGCATCTACGCCCTGGTCGGCTTCGAGGTCACTCCGGGCACCGTGATCGGTCTGCTGACGATCCTCGGTTACTCCCTCTACGACACAGTCGTCGTCTTCGACAGCCTCAAGGAGGGCACGAAGGGGATCACCAAGCAGACCCGGTGGACGTACAGCGAGATCGCCAACCGCTCCATCAACGGCACGCTGGTCCGCTCGATCAACACCACGGTCGTCGCCCTGCTGCCGGTCGCCGGGCTGCTGTTCATCGGTGGCGGTGTTCTCGGCGCGGGCGTGCTGAACGACATCTCGCTGGCGCTCTTCGTCGGCCTCGCCGCCGGTGCGTACTCCTCGATCTTCATCGCCACTCCGCTCGTCGCCGACCTCAAGGAACGCGACCCGCAGATGAAGGCGCTGAAGAAGCGGGTCCTCGCCAAGCGCGCGGCGGCCGCCGCCAAGGGCGAGCTCAACGAGGCCGAGCAGGAGGACGAGCGCACCCCCCGGACCCAGGACGCAGCCCCGGCCGGGGCGGTCGTCGGCCAGCGCCAGCAGCCCCCCAGGGGCCACGGCCGGACCCCGGGGAAGCGCCGATGACCAGCAGCACCACCGCGAGCACGAGGGACCTCCTGCTCAGCCGGATCCGTGACGTGGCGGACTACCCGAAGCCGGGCGTGATGTTCAAGGACATCACCCCGCTGCTCGCGGACCCGGTGGCCTTCACCGCCCTGACCGACGCGCTCGCGGAGCTGTGCGTACGGCACGGCGCCACGAAGATCGTCGGTCTGGAGGCCCGCGGCTTCATCCTGGCCGCACCGGTCGCGGTCCGCGCCGGGCTCGGCTTCGTCCCCGTCCGCAAGGCCGGGAAGCTGCCGGGCGCCACGCTCGGCCAGACGTACGAGCTGGAGTACGGCACCGCCGAGATCGAGATCCACGCAGAGGACCTGTCAGCCGACGACCGGATCATGGTCATCGACGACGTCCTGGCCACCGGCGGGACCGCCGGTGCCTCGCTGGAACTGATCCGGCGGGCCGGAGCCCGGGTCGCCGGCGTCTCGGTCCTCATGGAGCTGGGCTTTCTGTCCGGCCGGGCCCGCCTGGAGGAGAGCCTGCAGGGCGCTCCGCTGGAGGCTCTGATCACCGTCTGACCTGCTGTCGGTCCGTGGCCGGCACACGCACCACGTATACCGAAGAGGGCACTCGGAAGGCGATCCGGGTGCCCTCTTGGCGTGCCGGCGCGGGCGCAGAACCGCTTTTCGGCCGATTTCCGTGCCATGCGCCCAAACGGAGGGGCAAGCGAACTGCTGTCTGATTGGATCTTGGTGGTGCCACTGACCAGGCATCCCGACAGAAGGAATCCGATGACAGTCTCAATCTCACGCACGTTTGCTCTGGGAGCGGTATCCGCGCTCTCCTTCGCGGCCATCGCCATGGGGGCGGCGCCTGCCGGAGCGACCCCCGCCGAGGCGACCGTCGCCGCTGCTCCGGCCGGTGTCAGTGCGACGGGCATCTGCTCGGGCTGGAAGAACGCAGGGGGAGTCCCGGGGAAGTGGACGACCGTCAACGACGGCTGTGCCCACTTCGGCGCCAAGGGCATGAAGATGGCCTACGGCTGGAAGGTCTTCAAGGGCGGCAGCGTCTGTGTGAAGGTCAAGGGCTTCAACGCCAAGGGGAAGAAGACCTGGTACAACGCGGGCTGCGGGAAGACCGGATCGGTCAAGGCGCCGTGGGGGAACGTCGCAGCCAAGAAGGAAATGCAGATCAAGGGCGGCGCGCTGCTTCGCTGGAACTGAAAGGCGGCCGATTCCGCGTTTCACGGCGCCTGTAGGCGGGCGTCCGGCCCCGGGCTGATCATGGACTGAGCGAGCTTGTCGGGCCGAACGCAGCCGCAGCCCTCGCACCGAAGGGGCACCCGGGAACAACCGGGTGCCCCCTTCGTGTTGTGAGGGCTCTCACGGTCCCCGGGGGAGGAGCGGCCGCAGGGTCGTTACGATGGCCTTTCCGGGTGTCCGGATCCGCACGAGGAGCGCTCTTGCCAGACGAGGCCCAGCCAGTCGCCGCCCCGCAGCCCGACAAGCCCGCGGCGGCCCCAGCCACGCCCGCGAAGCAGCAGCCCGCGGAGAAGCCGAAGCCCCCGGCACCGGAGCCCGGCTCGGGCCCCGCCCCGGCGGAGGCGAACGGGCCCGCGCCCGCATCCCCCGCTCAGCCGACCGCGCCCGCCTCGCCGCCCCCGACGGCACCCAAGCCCCCCGCGAAGCCCGCGACGGCCGCGCCCGCGGGCCCGGCCGCCCGCACCGGCGGCGGCTCATCCAACCGTGTCCGGGCGAGGCTGGCGCGACTCGGCGTCCAGCGCTCCAGCCCGTACAACCCGGTGCTGGAACCGCTGCTGCGCACCGTGCGGAGCAACGATGCCAAGATCGAGACCTCCACGCTGCGCCAGATCGAGCGCGCCTACCAGGTCGCCGAGCGCTGGCACCGCGGTCAGAAGCGCAAGAGCGGCGACCCGTACATCACCCACCCGCTCGCCGTGACCACGATCCTGGCCGAGCTGGGGATGGATCCGGCCACTCTGATGGCGGGGCTGCTGCACGACACGGTCGAGGACACCGAGTACGGCCTGGACACCCTGCGCCGCGACTTCGGCGACCAGGTCGCTCTGCTGGTCGACGGCGTCACCAAGCTGGACAAGGTCAAGTTCGGGGAGGCCGCGCAGGCGGAGACCGTGCGCAAGATGGTCGTCGCGATGGCCAAGGACCCCAGGGTGCTGGTCATCAAGCTCGCCGACCGGCTGCACAATATGCGCACCATGCGGTACCTCAAGCGGGAGAAGCAGGAGAAGAAGGCCCGCGAGACGCTGGAGATCTACGCCCCGCTGGCCCACCGCCTGGGCATGAACACCATCAAGTGGGAGCTGGAGGACCTCGCCTTCGCGATCCTCTACCCGAAGATGTACGACGAGATCGTCCGCCTCGTCGCCGAGCGGGCCCCCAAGCGCGACGAATACCTCGCCATAGTGACCGACGAGGTCCAGTCCGACCTGCGCGCCGCCCGTATCAAGGCCACCGTCACCGGCCGGCCGAAGCACTACTACAGCGTCTACCAGAAGATGATCGTCCGCGGCCGGGACTTCGCCGAGATCTACGACCTGGTGGGCATCCGGGTGCTCGTCGACACGGTCCGCGACTGCTACGCGGCGCTCGGCACCGTCCATGCGCGATGGAATCCGGTCCCCGGCCGGTTCAAGGACTACATCGCGATGCCCAAGTTCAACATGTACCAGTCGCTGCACACCACGGTGATCGGTCCCAGCGGCAAGCCCGTCGAGCTGCAGATCCGTACGTTCGACATGCACCGCCGCGCCGAGTACGGCATCGCCGCGCACTGGAAGTACAAGCAGGAGGCCGTCGCGGGCGCCTCCAAGGTGCGCACCGACGTCCCCAAGAACACCGGCCGCGGCCAGGACACGGTCAACGACATGGCGTGGCTGCGCCAGCTCCTGGACTGGCAGAAGGAGACGGAGGACCCCAGCGAGTTCCTGGAGTCCCTGCGTTTCGACCTCTCGCGCAACGAGGTCTTCGTCTTCACACCGAAGGGCGACGTCATAGCGCTCCCCGCGGGGGCGACACCGGTCGACTTCGCGTACGCCGTCCATACGGAGGTCGGCCACCGGACCATAGGGGCACGGGTCAACGGGCGGCTGGTACCGCTCGAATCCACTCTCGACAACGGCGACCTGGTGGAGGTCTTCACCTCCAAGGCGGCCGGTGCGGGGCCGTCCCGCGACTGGCTCGGCTTCGTCAAGTCACCGCGGGCACGCAACAAGATCCGCGCCTGGTTCTCCAAGGAGCGCCGGGACGAGGCGATCGAGCAGGGCAAGGACGCCATCGCGCGGGCCATGCGCAAGCAGAACCTGCCGATTCAGCGGATCCTGACCGGTGACTCACTGGTCACCCTCGCGCACGAGATGCGCTATCCCGACATCTCGTCCCTGTACGCCGCGATCGGCGAGGGACATGTGGCGGCGGCCGGTGTCGTGCAGAAGCTGGTGCAGGCGCTCGGCGGCGAGGACGCGGCCAACGAGGACCTGGCCGAGAGCTCCCCGCCGTCGCACGGCCGCAACAAGCGCCGGGCCAAGGCGGACCCCGGTGTGGTCGTCAAGGGCGTCGAGGACGTCTGGGTCAAGCTGGCCCGCTGTTGTACGCCCGTTCCCGGTGACCCGATCATCGGATTCGTGACCCGGGGGAGCGGGGTCTCCGTCCACCGCGCGGACTGCGTCAACGTCGACTCGCTCTCGCAGCAGCCGGAGCGGATCCTCGAGGTCGAATGGGCTCCCACCCAGTCCTCGGTCTTCCTCGTCGCCATCCAGGTCGAGGCGCTCGACCGGTCCAGGCTCCTCTCGGACGTCACGCGGATCCTGTCCGACCAGCACGTCAACATCCTGTCCGCGGCGGTGCAGACCTCGCGCGACCGGGTGGCCACCTCGCGCTTCACCTTCGAGATGGGCGACCCGAAGCACCTGGGCCACGTCCTGAAGGCTGTACGCGGCGTGGAGGGCGTCTACGACGTCTACCGGGTGACCTCGGCCCGTCGGCCCTGACCGGGGCCCTGTGGCCCGCCCTGCAGCCCCTCGCACGACTGTGCGGGGGGGTGCCCCTATGGGTTTGGTCAAGCTGATCGGGCGGGTTGGGGCTCGTAGAAGGTGCCGTCGCGGAGCATCGCAAAGAGGACATCGGC